>JAPHUJ010000156.1 GCA_026193735.1 Sulfurovum sp. | reverse complement strand
ATGATCTTGAGTTGTGCTATTAAGTTTTTTAATAGTAGAATATAAATATATACGGATAAATTAAGATTTTAAAATTTCAAAAAAGGTAGGTAGACCATGGAAAAGTTAAAAAGAATTGTTGTAGGTATAGATGTTTTTGAAAAATCAGATAATGTCTTAAAAAGGGCATTGATCTTAGCCAATGAAAACAAAGCAGATCTGTTTATTATTCATGCAGTACGAACACCTTGGTTAGATGTACCAAGTTATTTTGGCTCTAAAGATATAGATATTGATAAAGAGGGTATCACAAAGAAGATAGAAAAAAAGATAAAAACATTGGACAAAAATAGTAAGGTACCTTGTTTTGTTTTTGTAAAAGAAGGTAATGCAGATGATATCATACTTTATGAATCAAAACTACATAAAGCAGATATGATCGTCATTGGCGCACACAGCAAGGGAAAAGGCAGAAAGAGTTTCTTGGGTACAACCGCACAAAGAGTAGCACAGCAAAGTCATCTGCCAGTATTAGTCGTTAAAAACAGTGCAAAAAATTCATATAAAAATATTGTAGCACCAACAGACTTTGAAATGCAATCAAAACAGAGTATTCTGTTTGCAAAAAACATTTTTCCAACTTCAAAAATAAATATAGTCCATGCCTTTGAAATTATTTATATGGAAGGTCCTTATGCTGTAGTCGGTCGTGATCTTTCACAGTATAATGATGTGGCAAGATCTTGTGCTCAAAAAGATTTAAAAGATTTTATGCAAGATGTTTCTGTAAAAAAGGGAAAAGTAATTGATGGAGAACTATATGTTAAAGAGGCACTACTTAACTATATAAAAGACGGTGCATATGACCTTGTAGTTATGGGTTCTAGAGGTACAGCAGGTTTTAATGCATTATTAGGAAGCGTAGCAACTTATATTTTAAGAGAAACATCTAGTGATGTCTTGGTATATGTACCGTAGATTGAGTGAGATAAATTAAAAAAAGGATGAATGATGAAAAAAAGAGATGATCTGAATTTTAATGAATTTGAAGAAATACTGAAAGAGAAATTGGTACAGATTGAAGAAAATATAGCACAGCTTCGATCGGAGTTAGATAGTGTAGGTACTGATGATGATATCAATGATATGGAAGATCTTGCATCACTTACTAGTCTTAGTCAAAAAGATAATACAATTTTGCATCAGCAGGAAAATGAGAAGAAAGAAACTATTCATGCGCTTGGAAAAATTAAAAACGGAACCTTCGGAATATGTGAAAAAAGTGCTAAACCTATTCCTGTAGAAAGATTGAGAGTAAATCCTATAGCAAGAACCAAAGTTGGCGTAGAAGATTAAAAAGTAGTTTATAACAATATAATTGTTTTGTGCTATATAAATTTATAGGCTTTTGTAAGGCAGGTTCTTACAGCGTTTTATTTGCAAAAAGGATATATTCAAATGAAAATTGGTATTCCAAAAGAGATAAAGACTAAGGAATATAGGATTGCTATTATTCCTTCTGGTGTTAAATTGCTTGTGCAAAGTGGACACGAAGTTTATATAGAAAAAGATGCAGGAAAAAAAAGTGGTTTTTCCAACGATGATTATAAAAAAGCTGGTGCAAGTATCCTTCAGAATGTTAAAGAGATATTTAACATCTGTGAAATGATCTTAAAAGTTAAGGAGCCTCAATCACAAGAGTATGATCTTTTAAAACCGGGTCAAATACTTTTTACTTATCTTCATCTTGCTCCTTATAAAGATCTGACTGAAATACTTCAAGAAAAAGAAGTAACGGCTATAGCCTATGAAACACTACTGCAAGAGGGAGGAAGAGTCCCTTTGCTTGAACCTATGAGTCAAATAGCGGGTAAAGTTGCACCAATGGTCGCGAGCTATTTTCTTTCAGCCCACAATAACGGGATGGGTGTATTGATAGGTGGTTCATGCGGTATACTACCATCTAAAGTATTGATCATTGGGAGTGGTACAGTGGCCAAAAATGCAGCTAAGATTGCATCAGGAATGGGTGCTGATGTCATTATTATGGGAAGAAATCCAAGCAGTATGGCAGAACTTGAAGATATCATGCCAGCAAATGTTTCAACACTCTATTCAAACGCCTATAATATAGAAAAGATCTTGCCTTCCGTAGACATTGTCATAGGCGCAGTATATAGCAGGGGTGAGAAAGCACCATATTTAATCACAAAAGAGATGCTTTCTTTTTGTAAAAAAGGAGCGGTTTTGGTAGATGTTGCTATTGATCAGGGAGGATGTATAGAAACTTCCAGACCAACGACACATGACAACCCCGTTTTTGAGGTGGATGGTGTGATACATTACTGTGTTGCCAATATACCTGGAGACTATCCTGTAACTGCTACGCAGGCACTGTCTAATGCAACCATACCTTATGTAAAAAAGATAGCAGATCTGGGATGGAAGCGTGCATGTTTAGAAGATACTGCCATCTATAGTGGTGTAAATGTTGCAGGTGGATTTGTGACAGAACAGGCTGTAGCCAAAGCGCATCAAATAAAATATTATGAATTAAAAGATATTATAAATAATTGTCCAGAGTTCGGAGGTTCTGCATGATAAAACCACTTAGTGTTGATAAACTCTATAATCATTGTAACTTAGAAATATTTGATTTTAAAACGACTGCAGAGCTGGATGAGCTGGATGAGATCATAGGACAGAGTAGAGCACTTAAAGCTATCAGTTTTGGTATTGGAATAAAGAAAGAGGGATATAATCTTTATGCAATGGGAAAACTTGGCAGCGGGAAACACAGTGTTGTGGAAAAATTTATTCAAAGTCGTGCTAAAGATGAAGAGAAAGCAGGTGATTGGTGTTATGTAAATAATTTTGAAGATCCCAGAAAACCGATTTATCTAAAGCTTGCTTCTTCAATGGGTATGCAACTCAAAAAGGATATGGCAGAACTGATAGAAGAATTACAAACTGTTATCCCATCAATATTTGAAAGTGAAGAGTATCTGGAGCAAAAACAGGCAATTATTGATAAACTTACTGAGGCTAAAGAAAAATCTTTAATGGATATACAAAAAAGAGCCAAAGAAGATGACATACTGATCAATTATACACCATCAGGTTATACACTGTCACCTATAAGTAATGAGGGGAAAGTGCTTGGAAAAGAGGAATATCAAGCACTTGATCCCAAAAATAAAGAACGGATACAAGCAAAGATCATCAAATTTAAAAATCAGCTGGAAAATATAGTTCAAGATATTGTCATAGAAAGTAAGATACGGCAAAAAGAGATTAGAAAACTTGAAAGAAATATGACAAAAAAAGCGGTAGATAATAGTATAGATGAGTTAAAAAGAAAATACCAAGAGTATGAAAAGGTCATAATATATTTAGAAAGTGTCGAAGAAGATATTATAGATAACTCTCAAGACTTTTTAATTGCCGCACAAAATCAACTTATGTCTAAGGGAATGAAATTTGTGAAGGAGAGCGGTATATTTAACAGATACTTAGTCAATGTACTCGTAACCCATAAAGATGAAGATGGTGCTCCGATCATCTATGAAAATAATCCAACTTATGCAAATCTATTTGGAGAAGTTGAACATATCGCACAGATGGGTACACTTTTGACAGATTTCAATCTTATTAAAGCAGGTGCACTGCATAAAGCAAATGGAGGATATCTTATTTTGGATGCATCAAAGGTATTGATGCAGCCTTTTGTTTGGGAAGGTCTTAAAAGGATGTTGAAATCTTCAGAGATCCGTATAGAATCTCTTGCACATTCATTAAGTTTGATCAGTACGGTTTCTTTAGAACCTGAAACTATTGAAATGGATATTAAGATAGTACTTATAGGAGATAGAATACTTTACTATTTGCTCTATAATTATGATCCTGAATTTAGTGAACTATTTAAGATCAATGCAGATTTTGAAAATGAAACAGAGCGAAATGATGAAAACAGTAAGCTTTATGCCAGAATGATCGCTATGATGGCAAAAGATAATGATCTTTTACCATTAGAGAAAGAGGCTGTAGGCAGGGTTATTGAATACAGTTCCCGTTTGGTGGAAGACAGTAAGAAACTTTCAACTCATTTGGGAAGT
>JAPHUJ010000036.1 GCA_026193735.1 Sulfurovum sp. | reverse complement strand
CTAATTGGGAACATCCCATACTTACGTTTAAGTCACAAGCTTTACTGTAATATTTCTTTGCTTTCACGTAGTTTTGTTCCAAACCACCACTTCCATACTCATAAAAAACACCAAGCATTTAACACCCTGCCTTATCATTCAAAGCACAAGCTTTATTATAATACTTCTTTGCTATTAAGTAATTTTTCTTCACGTCTTCACCATTCATATACAAAAACCCAAGACGACTGCATACAAATCCATCATTCAAATTACAAGCATTTTTTAATTGTTTTAATGATTCTCCATCTCCAATGGAGTGTTTTCCTGCTACTTCAGGAGTTCCACATCCGCTAAGTAACAATATAAATGCCGATAAACCTATTAATAATTTTTTCATTTGTTGTTCCCTTAAGACGGTACATCCATGATTAAACTTTTACCATCTTTCGACGCATATAAGCTATTTTACTCTGAAGTGGTAAGTCTTTAGGACAGTGGTCTTCACAGCCCATAAGACTCATACAACCAAAGACCCCTTCGTCGTCACCAATGAGTTCATAAAACTCTTCATCTGTTCTCTCATCGTGTGGGTCAATAGCAAAACGTGCTGTCCTGTTGATGCCTACTGCACCCACAAAATCTTCACGCATGATCTTGGTAGAACAGGAGGCAAGACAGATACCACACTCAATACAACGGTCCAGATCAAAGACTGCTTGTGCCACATCCGGTTCGATCGGTTTTTCTATGGCCGAAATATCTGTCACCTCTTTCGTATGGATCCAGCTCTCCATTTGTTTACTCATAGCATTCATCCAATTCCCTGTATCTACAGAGAGGTCTTTGATGTGTTTAAATGTAGGCAAAGGCAAAAGTGTGATCTTCCCATCTTCAAATTCATTGGTACGTGTTTTACAAGCCAGTCTGGGTTTGCCGTTCACCACCATAGAACAGGATCCACAGATACCTGCACGACAGACAAAGTCAAAACTGAGATGATGATCCATCGTAGACCATATTTTAATGAGTGCAATGTAGAGGGTCATTCCCGGTGTTTCAACCAGTCTGTATGTCTGAAATTCTGGTTTAGAATCCTTCACCTGAGAGCTGTATCTAAAAACAGTAATATCGATCTCTCTATACCCTTCTATATTATCCAGTTTTTGAGTACTTTTATTAATCATATCCCACTCCTACTCTTTCATTTTTTCTTTTATACTCTTTTTGCAGATCAAAAGGCATGATAGCTTCCTGGACAGTAAAACGGTCTACTTCGCCCAAACTCTCTTTGATCTTCGCTATCTCTTCTTCTCTTTTTTCACTGAGCGGATTTAGGATAATAGCACCTTTTTTACCATAACCTCTGAAGGCAGGAGGCATTTCCATTTTGTTGATATCGATCTCTTCATAGCTGAGTGTCGGCATCGTGTCATTTGGATTGGTCCAGGTTGCTATAGTTCTCTTGAGCCAATTTTCATCATCTCTCTTTGTAAAGTCTTCTCGGAAATGTGCTCCTCTACTCTCTGTTCTTTCAAGTGCACCTTTTGCTACACATAAAGCCAATTTAAGCATTTTTGTGACACGATAGACTTCATTCAGTTCAGGATTGTTACAAAGTGCTTTATCCGTCACAGTGATCTCTTTGACCATTTTGAGCAGATCTTCAAGCTCATTCACTGCATCGGTCAGATCTTTACCGTTACGGAAAACACCTACTTTTTCCTGCATGATGGTACGCATTCTGTCTTTAATATCAAAAATATTTCTACCGCCGTCATAAGAGAGTATCTCTTGGAGATACGCTTTTTGTGATTCAAGAAATCTTTGGATCGTAAATGTATTGGTCTGGAGGTGTGTCTCTACACAATAATTTGCAAAATATTCTCCAACTATCATTCCTGCGACCACGGCTTCACTCACTGAGTTTCCTCCCAGTCTATTAAAGCCGTGTAGATCCCAGCAGGCGGCTTCTCCTGCACAAAAAAGTCCCTTCATACCTGTACTCTCTCCTGTAGGTTTCACACGGATACCACCCATAGAGTAGTGCTGCATAGGCAAGACAGGCATCCAACCTTTTTCACCTTCATCTGCGGGATCTATTCCGTTAAAGGTCTTGGAGATATCCTGTATATCATGCAAATTTTTTTCAATATGCTCTCTCCCGAGAATGGAAATATCGAGCCACAGGTGATCACCATATGGAGATTTCACTCCTTTTCCTTTGCGGATATGCTCTATCATACGACGGCTTACAACATCACGCGACGCAAGTTCTTTTTTCTCCGGTTCATAATCGGGCATGAACCTATACCCGTCTTTATCGCGAAGCACACCGCCATCACCGCGACATCCCTCTGTCAACAAGATACCTGAAGGTACGATCGGTGTAGGGTGGAACTGTACTGCTTCCATATTGCCGAGTGAGACGATACCCGTTTCCAGTGCGATCGCGATACCGATACCTTTACAAATGATCGCATTGGTGGATTGTTTGTAGATGCGTCCATACCCGCCTGTCGCGATCATTGTACCTCTCGCCACATAAGCGATCAGTTCACCGGTGATCAGATCTCTTGCAACTACACCGCTGCAGATACCATTTTCATGAATGATCGAGATCGCCTCTTTTCTATCGTGTATCTCTATATCACGTTTCAATGCTTCATTGGCAACGGCATAAAGCATGGTATGCCCTGTGGCATCAGAAGTGTAGCAGGTACGCCATTTTTTGGTTCCCCCAAAATCTCTTGCATTAATAAGACCATGTGCTTCATCTTTCTCCACGATCGTCTCTTTTTCCCCATTGATGATCACTTCTCTGGGCCCCTTGCCTATTCGGTTCCAAGGAACACCCCAGGCTGCAAGTTCACGGATAGCCTTAGGTGCTGTGGTCACAAACATTCTTGCTACATCCTGATCACATCCCCAGTCGCTCCCTTTTACCGTATCGGCAAAGTGCACATCTTCATTATCACCCTCACCTTTGACACTGTTTCCCAAACTCGCCTGCATGCCACCCTGCGCTGCTGCTGAGTGTGAACGTTTCACTGGAACCATAGAGATCACGATCGTATCAAGTCCTTTATCTCTGGCTGCGATCGCAGATCTTAAACCAGCTAAACCACCCCCGACAATGAGGGCATCTGTATATATTATTTTCATTTGTGATTCTCCGAAATATATCTACTGCCATAATCATCTTGATGCTCGTATCCTATTTTCATATAAGCTGTAAGTGAGGCCAACCCGAGTAGCAGATAAAGAGCAATAAGCGTTTTAATGATCATCTTCGATCGTTTACGATTTTTACGTGGATCTTTTCCATCAAACCATCCCCACTTGATGATCAGTCTGTAAACACCTACCCAAGAATGCAGTACCACTGAGATCAACAATAACAGATACATCGGCCACATCCAATCTGAGAATATTCTGTCTGATGAAGCATATGGTCCTATTTTCTCCGGCTCTGCCATCATCATATAGAGGTGAATGGAGCCAAGGAAAAACATCGCAAAGCCAGTCGTGATCTGAATGAACCATAGATTGGTATCACTATGTTTCAGAAGTTTCCTGTGCGTACGATAACGCTGATACTCTGTATATGAGTCTGGGAACTTACGCATAGCGAGGAAAGCGTGAAAAATAAACATAGAAAAGATCACAAATGCCAAAGCAGTAATGATAAGAGGTTCACCGCCTTCGATAAAGGGCTCACCTTCAAACATTTTAGTAAGTTTGTACATAGCTTCTTTACCAAATAAGATCGAAGATTCAAATAAAATGTGAAAGGTAATAAAAAGTGCTAGGAATAGACCTGTTACACTTTGTAGCCAATCCAATTTTGCAGGAATTCTACTCTTTTTTCCTTCACAGTCTTTACCTGTTAAAAGTTCCACTGTGCTCTCTTTTTGAGACATTATTATCCTTTTTAGATTGTAGTTTCGAATTATAACAAAAATTTAATTTTAAATATGCAAAAAGAAGTAAATAGCACCATATTTACTTTGAAGTTATTTTTTTCTGATTTTCTCTCTTAGAGTAAGCACAGATTTACTCTTTAATTTGATATAATAATAAATATTTAAGGAGTAGCAATGCCAAAAAAACTAATTTTACTTATTGGAGCACCTGGATCTGGGAAATCAACAGATTCCAAACTGATCGCAGAAAGACATGCAGGAAAAATTACCTCTTATTCAACAGGAGATCTCATTAAAGAAGAGATCAAAAAAGAAACAGGCATTGGGAACATTGCAAAACATTTTGTTGAAAAAGGCGATCTTGTACCTACCCAGATCGTTGTTGAGTTGATCGTAGATGTAGTTAAAAAGGCTCCTACTGAAGTAGTGATGCTTGATGGTTTTCCAGGGGAAGAGAAAGAGTTACAATACTTTTGTGATTATATCTTTAACAATAACAAGATCAACGTCATGTCTGTGCTTGAGATCAAAGTAAATGACACCTTGGCAAAAGAACGCTGGCTGGCGTCAGGAAGAAGTGAAGAGATCTTTGAACACGAAATGAAATCATACAAAGCGTCACTTGCTGAGATCGAAGCACATTTTGAAGATAAACATGTCCTAAAAGTAATAGACGGAGAGAGAGATCTTGATGTTGTTATTGCGGATATCGATACATATTTGGAAAGTAAAATTTAATTTCTTCTTATTTGGGATCGCAATAAAATTTACGCTTCTCATAAAACCTTATATTATATATAATATTATAAGGTTCTCTTTACAAAAATTAGTATTTTATTTAAACTTAATTCTCTCTTTCTCTATCAAAAATTTAATCATATATCCAATTAAAATTTCCAACCCTATCTTTTTCTAGTATAAATTATTAACTTTTAAACTCTCTAAAATCTCATATATAGTAGATTTTATAAGATGTTCTATAGGAGGTAACATATTATAGGCTATGTTAGATTATTAGATTTCACATCCAGTATCATAGTCATCATGTCCTTCTTTGTTAAGCTCATTTCTCCACACAGATAACTGTATAGCTACTGATCCGTATGGTTCATCGAATAATTCATTTGCTTTTATCAGGCACCGTAAGAAGTCATGGGGATTGAGATCATGATTAATGAACCATCTAGCCAATTTTACGTCATTTTGTTCTTCTACTAGGTTGTGCACCTCAATACGTTCTGTTTCTGTTAATTTTCTTTTCATTAGCTATTCCCTTTTTTTCCGAATTTCTTTACTCATGCTTCTTGGTATGTAATTTTAATGCTATTCTACTATAGATAGAGATTGCTTATCTTTTATTATGATAAATCTTATGGCCTTATATGAAGCTTGATGGGTATAAAAATATATGCTAGTAGAGCATATGATAGAAAATCATCTACTGACGAACCCGAACTTGAAATAGCATGTAAATTGTATGAAAAACTTGAAAAGTCTGATTGATGCTTAATTGATTTTTTGTATCTGTTATATCTTTTAGAACCTTATAAAATATATAATATTATAAGGTTTTCAGGTGATCGTTTTTTCATTAACAATTATGCCAAACAAGGTATTAGAAAACAAGCGATTGTATGGCATATTTACTCAATTCATTTAGTGCATTAATCCCTGGAATATTGAATATCAATGATGTCCCTACTCCTCCCCACAATACAATAAAAGCAGAAATCATGATAAAGGCTAATGATACTTTATATCCATACTGTACCTTAACATCTGTACTCTCTTTAAAATATAGATGTACGATCACTTTAAAATAGTAATAGATTGAAATAAAAGCGGTGATCGCTCCAAAAAGCGCCAAAGGTGTATAACCAGATTCAATAGCGGATGTGAATATATAGAATTTTCCGATAAAACCTATTGTGGAGGGAAAACCGGCTAAAGATAGCATAAAAATTGTTAAAGATACTGCAATGATCGGGCTGTTTTTTCCAAGTCCATTTAAGTCATCAAAGGATATAAGTTTATCTGTACCTTTACTGATATAACTTAAAACACCAAATGCGCCTATGGCACTTATAAAGTATGAAAAAAGATAAAAAATAATAGCACTTGAAGCACTTGAGTCTATATCTTCTATGGATGCCAAAGCAATCATCATATAACCGCTATGAACAACAGATGAAGCTGCCAACATCTTTTTAACGCTACTTTGAATAACAGCCAATAGTGAGCCACCAATCATTGTTATGACCGCTCCAAGTATTATCAAAGGGTCAAAAACAAGTTGAACAAAATCATTGTTTGTCAAAAACATTCTTATGATAAAGGCAAACACCGAAATTTTAAATACAGCTGCCATATATGCTGTAATAGGAAGTGAAGCGCCTTCATATACATCAAGAACCCAAGCTCCAAAGGGAACAGCTGCTATTTTAAACATAATAGTGATCATGATCAACATAGAACCTGCGACTATTAATAATTGAGAATTTAAGTCATTGTTTAAAATATATTCCGCAATAACATTTAAATTTGTGCTTTTAACCTGTGCATATATAAGCATCATCCCCAGTAAATAAAATGATGCCGAAAATGAACCGAGCAACAAATATTTAAAAAATGCTTCTGATGCTTTCAGTGATTCCCTATTGAGTCCGACCAAAACATACACAGCCATTGAAGCTATTTCTAAAGCTATAAAAGCAGTAAGAAGCTCATTTGCCATAGTTAAGACCACCATGCCAAAAAGTGAAAAAAGAAATAAAACAAAGGATTCAGGAACAAAAAAGTTTGTCTTATCGATAAATGACTTTGCAATTGCTAAGGATAAAAAACCACCAAGCAAAAAAAGTGAGATAAAGGTAGCACTAAAGGTATCATACACGACCATTGCGTTAAATATATGAGGAAAAACTTCAGCAGAGTGTATGTCTCCTACACCATTCACAGAGATACAAAAAGTGATAAACAAAGTGACCAGCGTGATATAATAACCTCTGTTTTTACTGTAGTATGAACTAAAGCCAAAAAGTAAAATAAAAATGGCACTCAATAATAATAGTGCCGGTACAGCCAAAGCTATAAATGTATTAGTCATGATGAAACACCTTTTTCCCAACGGTATACGATACAGCTGTCGGCTCAATATTTTTTATAAAATAATTTGGAAAAATTCCCATGGCCAGAACGAGTAAAGCCAGAGGTATTAAAGCAATAAGCTCATGCATACGAAGGTCTTCAAAGTTTTCTGTGGCTTTACTTGCTTTACCATATAAAACCTGACTTATCATTTTAAACATAAAAAGCATTGCGATCAATATAGTAGTGGCAGTCAAAAATCCTATATAGATATTGTAGTTAAATGCACCAAGAACGATCAATACTTCGGCAACAAAACCAGCAGTCATAGGTACCCCCACAATACTTAAGGCAAAAAATGCGAAAAATAGCGAAAACCTTGGAGCGACCGTTGCAATACCACCAAGAGAAGCAATGTCATATGTTTTGCTTCTTTCATATAACATACCAGCCATCAGAAATAACGCTGCAGAAGAGATGGCATGGGCAACTATCAGGTAAGATGAACCAATAAGTCCATACACATCATAGATAAAAAACCCAACCACAACTAAAGATAAATGAGAGGCAGATGAGAGTGCAAACATTCTTTTTAAATGGGTTTGACGCATAGCGGATATACCAAAATAGATCAGTCCAAAAAGTCCAACAGCTATGAAATAATGGGCTACTTCATGAGAAGTCTCATCCAATAGTGTAAATAGCACTCTCCATATTGCATACGCACCAAGTTTTGCCATGAGTGCAGACATGACTATAACAGCTCCTGTTGGTGCACTCCTATACGTATCACTCAACCAAGTATGAAATGGGAAGATTGGGATCTTTATGGCAAACGCGATCATAAAACCGCTAAATACCAAAATAGATTGTGTCGGAGTTAAAATGAGGTTTTGAAGTTTATCTAACTCAAAAGTGTACACATCAAACTGTATTTTATATTGTACTGCGATATATAAGATAGAAATAAGCATCATTAATGAACCAAATATAGTATATATATTAAATTTCATGGTAATAAAATTCTTATTCCCATAACCGAAAAAACCGATCATTAAAAATATTGGTAGCAGCATGATCTCCCAAAATAGATAAAAAAGCATCAGATCAAGAGATAATGCAACACCCATTATACCACCTTGAACAAACAGTAAATTTATCCAGTAACCGCGTTTATCTCTTTGCTTATACAATGCTATAGCTACCAGTGGCATTAAGATCGCATTCATCATCACAATACCAAGAGACACGCCATCCACACCAATATGATAATTGATACCATATTCCGATATCCAACGATGGATCTCTTCAAATTGCATAGAAGAGATCTGTTCAAAATTGATGTACAGTTTTAGTGTTAAAAGTGCAATAATTGATGTTACGATCATATAAATGATCTTAATCGTGTTGACATGTATTCTTACAAAAAACAGTATCACCGCAGTGATTATAGGTAAAAAAATGATAATGCTTAAAATATTCATAACATCGCCTTTAATAATAAAAATAGATAGATAAATCCTAAAACAAGTCCTATTAACATATAGAGTGCATAAAATCTAACATTACCATTTTCGAAAAAGGCAAAAAGTTTTCCAAGTTTTTTATAATTTAATGCCATTGAATTAATTGAAGTATCAATTAAATCGTGGCTTATTTTTCTATCAAAGAAAAAAGACAATGCATATAAGGGTTTTACAATGATCAACTGATACAGGGCATCAATATAAAATTTATTTGCAACAAGGCCGGTAGTACTCTCTTTCAGGATAGTATCTTTGTATGCATATCTTTTATATGCATAATACAGTATAAAACATATTAAGATCGTATTGACTGACATTAAAAATATTTCATTGGCATGCGAAAAAACAAAATGTTTATCTGCAAGATCCAGCCAGGATGACATCATTAAGTTTCCGCCAAATATTTCTGGAAGGTTTAGCATACCTGCAAAGACAGAAAGAAGTGTTAAAATAGCCATAGGATAGTTCATGGATTTGACACTATTTTTAGAAGGTTCAGTGGTATTTTCGCTAAAAAACAGTACAAATATCATTCTAAACATATAAAATACAGTGAATAATGACGAGAGTAGTGCTATGAAAAATAAGTCTAAATGATCACTCGCATACAAGATACCCATAATGGCATCTTTAGAAAAGAAAGCAGAGAGTGGAGGTATAGCAGAAATAGTAAGTGATCCTATAAGCATCATGATAAAAATAGTAGGTACAGATCTTCTTATGCCCCGAAGCTCCCTTATATCTTGTTTATGCCCAAAGGCAACGATAATTGCACCTGCCCCCATAAATAATAATCCTTTAAAAAAAGCATGTGTGAACATATGAAATAAAGCTGTAGAATAGGCTCCAACCCCAAGAGCCATGAACATAAATCCGAGTTGAGAAATAGTTGAGTATGCAAGTATTTTTTTAATATCATATTGTCTTGTCGCAACGATAGCCGCGAACAATGCACTCAATCCACCAATATACGCAATAAAAAGTGAAACATCACTTGCAATATTATACAAAGGTGCAAAACGGGCAACCATATAAATACCTGCTGTGACCATAGTGGCTGCATGTATAAGTGCCGAAACCGGCGTTGGTCCTGCCATTGCATCAGGTAACCATACAAATAATGGTAATTGTGCAGATTTTCCCATCGCTCCGACAAAAAGTAAGAGGGCGATCAAACTTAACATGGGTGTATCTATTAAGGATAGGTTGAAAAATATGGCATCATAAGAAAACCCACCATGGCCAATTTCAACGAACAAAAGCATTAATGCACTTAAAAATCCGAAATCCCCCACTCTATTTACAATAAACGCTTTATTTCCGGCATAAGTATTTTGAATATCATCAAAATAAAAACCTATAAGCAAATAGGATATAAGTCCAACCCCCTCCCAGCCTACAAACATAATGATAGGATTATCTGCCAATACCAACAAAAACATAAAAAAGATAAAAAGGTTAAAATACGTGAAAAAACGCCCATAACTCTTGTCTTTATCCATATAACCCGTTGCATAGATATGAATTAAAAAACTAACCGGTGCAACAAAGAGCAACATAAAAGAACTAAGTGCATCAGCTTTTAGTGTCACTTCAATGGTAAAATCACCAATATTCAACCATGTAAAAAGATTTGAAACAAAAAGTTTTTGTTCAAAATAACTAGTATAACTGATATACAAAGCAATCATGGCACTTAATCCTGAACCTGATAGTGCCAACAATGTATAGAGTGTTTGTTTTGTATATCTTCTGCTGATATTGAGTAAAAAAATCAGAAGTGCACTTGTGAGCGGAGCAAGAAGTAAAATATTTAAAAGTATATTATTAGTCATCTTTGTTACCTAATATATCAAATATATTTGCATCAAGTGAACCTTTTTTTCTAAACAACACAACGAATAAAGACATAAAAAGTGCAGCTTCTGAGGCTGCAATTGCTATGATCATCAATGACATTACATGACCTGAAGCGTTTCCAATATCTCCACTGATCGCAATCAAAGATAAATTTACAGCATTTAGCAGTAACTCTATGGACATATATATCACAATGATGTTCCTTCTGCTTATCAGTCCTATAACTCCAATGGAGAAAAGTATGATCGAGAGTATCATATATGCTTTTAACATCAATCTTTCCTTTTTGAGAGCGTTACAGAACCAACCAATGCGACCAACAGCAAGATAGAGACTAATTCAAAAGGCAATATCCATTGACTAAAAAGTGTCAAACCTACATCTTTTATGGTTCCCAAGTTTTCATTAATCACACTGTTTACCGCAATATCGCTACCAAGGATCAAATTAATCAAAATAACTGAAAATGGAAGAATGAGAATAGACGTTACAAGCAGCCATCTGTTTTTGTACTTCTCCTCAGGTAAATTTTCATCTTTGATATTTAAGAACATAATGATAAATAAGATCAGTGTTAAAATTGCACCTGCATAGATAATGATCTGTACAACAAATAAAAACGTAGCATTCACAAGTCCAAAGAGTGCAGCGACACTAATAAGTGTCACTATAAAACTAAGTGCTGAGTCAATAGGTCTATGCGCACTTATCATCACTATTGCACTCACAACAGCAACAACTGCCAATACTGAAAAAACAATCTCATTTTCCAAGGCTATACTCCTCTTCCGAAATACCTTTGATACTAAGTAATTTCTCTTTGTTGTAGATAAAGTCTTCTCTATTATCCCCTATGACCGAGAATATTCCACTATCCATTCTGATGGCATCACATGGACAAGCTTCAACACAATATCCACAAAAAACACACTCTAACAAGTCAATATTGAACACTGCCGGCATTTTTTCATCCACGCTATCCTCTCTGGCTATAGCAACTATATCTATGCAGTTTGCAGGACATGCTGTGGCACACATAAAACACGCCACACAAGCAATGGAGTCATCTTCTTTTCTATGAGTAAGTCTATGCACACCGCGATAACGCGGTGTAATATCTGTAGGCATTTGTTCAGGATAACATATCGTTGGGATGTTACTGGCATCACTTAAGTTTGCAGTGAAATGCTTAAGTGTTGTTTTCATCCCGGAAAATATAGCATGTAGATAAATTTTCTCTTTAAAGGTATTACCATGACGTTCTACAACTTTAATTCCCATAATTAACTCCTACTACAACTATTGCTGTGATAAAGATATTTATTAATGAGAGTGGAAGTAAGATATTCCATCCGAGTTTTTGAGTTTGGTCATACCTAAAACGAGGTAAAGTCCATCTAACCCAGATAAAAACAAAGTGTAAAAAGAAAAGCTTGACAGTAAAAATAGCAAACTGTAAGATCATGACACCTACTGCACCGGCATGTCCGAATCCAAGAGCATAATAAGACATCACTATGATCGCAAATATCGTAAAGACAATAATGATCGTTGTATATACCTTCGTCTCATTTAAACCTTTCATTGCAAATATGTTATGTTTTCTCATCCATTTTAAAAATATCAGTGAACTTACAACTGTAAAAGCAATGATCAACCATAAAACCAGCTCAAAATGGTTTATAAGGTCCGTTGTACTTAGGTATGGAAGTTGGTATCCACCAAGAAAGATAGTCACGATCAAAGCACCAGAAGCTGCCATAGCAATATACTCTGCAACAAAAAAAAGCCCAAATTTCATCGCACCATACTCAGTATGATAACCGGCAACTATCTCACTTTCACCTTCAGCTGCATCAAAAGGCGCTCTGTTTGTCTCTGCAAATGCTGTGACAATAAAAATGATAGTAGCGATAGGCTGAAGCACTATACCCCAGGCAGGGATCATAGAAAAACTTTGTGACTGGTAAGTCACCATCTCATTTAAACTTATTGTGCCGTAAGTAATGAGCATAGAAACTAAAGATAAGCCCATAGCAACTTCATAACCGATCACTTGTGCGGTGGCTCTCATAGATCCTAAAATGGCATATTTATTGTGACTTGCCCAACCACCAATAATGATGCCATAAACACCTAAACCTGCAAATGCCAAGAACCATAAGACACCCAAGTCTGTCGGTAAAGCCTGCATATGATATATCTTTTCATTGATCGTGATATTATCAGCATAAGGTATAACCATAAAGGTTAAAAATGCACTCATGAAGGCAATCGACGGCGCGACTAAATAGTAAAATTTATTTTTAATATGAGAAGGTGAAATTTCTTCTTTAAAAACAAGCTTCATCATATCAGCAACTGATTGAATAATTCCACCAAGTCTAATTCCCTTTATGTGACATCTATTGGGTCCTAGTCTGTCTTGTATCAGTGCTGCAATTCTTCTTTCCATCCACACTAAAACAGGAACGCTGACAAGTGAGTAAAGCATTGTTAAAACCAGTGGAAGAAGGATTAAAAATGTATTCATGACAACTCTCCTAAAAGTTCTACTAAAGTAGGAATCTCATTTTTATATTTAGTTGCATAGAAATCCTGTCTTATTCCATCACAGTTAATAATAGTGCCACTCTCATGGGCAAAATTTGCAATAGCAAAAATAAGTTCATAAGGAGTATCACAATTTGATGTTGTGAACTGAACCACTCTTTTATTGTTCAACGCTTCACGTTTTAAAAATTTATGATCAAAATTTATTACTACTTCTGCATTTTCCAAAGAGGCATTAAACGCTTCTTTTGTACTATTGATATTGAGCTCTTTTATGCCAGCGAAGTTTGCACTGACATCATTGGTTTTGAGCCAATCATCTCCAAAACTCTCATCCATATAGGCTAGAGAAAAAAGATCTATATCATGGGTTTGACAAAATTCTTTTACTGCCGTAAGTTGCTGAAGAGTCATGGATGGTGAGACCAAAGCAAGTTTTTTATCAACCTGAAGCAAGTTTTTTAAATCCTTGATCTCTGAGACTTCAGCACTAAAACTCTCATTTAACTCTTTATAACTAAGTCTTCCATGATCACATAAAAATGATTGATTTATCTCTGTGT
>JAPHUJ010000260.1 GCA_026193735.1 Sulfurovum sp. | reverse complement strand
TAATATAGGTATCCATTTCCTGACTGAACCGCGGCCATAAATATCTCCTACAAAAAACTCTGGTAAGGTATCACTAAGTTTGCTCAAAGATGATCCATAATGGGTAAGTACCCACGCTTCTTTGTATCCAAGAAGTTCCATAAGTGTCGGGAATACTTGAAAGTGGCTCGTTTGATCATAATTGGTTGTTTGCATCAACTTAAACTTTTCCAAGATAACCTCACTATTTGAAAACATCATCATGGGTACGATACCTTCAAAGCGATTTGCCGCAGGTCTACAGTGGGTAGCCAATGTTCCGTCATCGACTATATTTTGGCCATGATCACCTGTATATATAATGACGTAATTCTTAAAGTGATCACTACTTTTAGATAATAAACCTTCAAACCATGTATCAACACTCCAACGTATTCCATTCATATAAGAATTCAGAGATTTCTCCCTATTACTCATTAGCTCACCATGTTCAAGTGTTGGTCTAAATAGCGTGTCCTTCTCGGCGTAACTTCTAGAATAGGGAAAATGCATTCCGTACTTATTCTGCACTATAAAGGTCTTGCCAGGTTGTCTCAAATAATATTTAAGCTTTTCACGGGCGACACCATCGCTTTCATAAGTAATCTTTTGGCGAACTCTAATGATTTTATCAATAAAAGAGGCTTCATGGTCATTCATTAAATTTTGATAATTTTTCCACTCTTCTGCACTCTGGGCATCTATGTAAACATTATAAAAACCAGCCTTCTTGGCAAATTGCCAAATTGAAGGCTTCTTTAAAGTCATTTGATTAATATCTGGAATTTCCTCTTTTTTCACACCTGTCCTAAGAATAAGGTTAGAATAATCACTACAGTTTGAAGCTGAAGCAGCTAAGCCAAAATTCACGATACCAGTCTTCAAAGAATCAAGAAAAGGTGTTGTCTCCTTTTTATATCCGTTAACACCTAAAATATCTGCACGGATACTTTCATCCACGATCATGACTATTTTTTCAATCTGTGTGTCGAAAGCTCCTGAGTAAACAGCTTCTTCTCTTTTGCCATTGTAAATACTACTTTGATTGGCAAAAATAAACATGGAAGGAATCCTAAAAAAAGAAGGATAACGATCAAAAAAACCATTAGTGTAGTTCAAACCAATCGTTGTAAACATCACCGCACTTATTGGGATTACATAAAGCTTTTTAGAGAAGTTTATTTGTAAAAGTTTTGGTAATCGTTCAACAAGAATTATAACCGGGATAAGAATGATTATCAGTGGCAATGAATTTAAACCAAAATTCTCAACTACAGCTCCCAGCCACCATTGAAAGTTCCGCACAATCGTGAGTGCCTGATGGAAATCCATTGGAGCATTTGAGATATCATAAGACCCTATATTAAAGAGATAGAAAAATAAAAAAAACGGTAATGTTATTTTTCTTAAGAGACTACGGCCGCTAAAGAATATTAAGAATGAACCTAAAAGACTCCAGATAAACAAAATTATGGATAAAGATACCTCTAATATCTTACCTTGATCCCATAGAAAACGAAACGGATAAAAAAAGTCGTGAAACATACTAAATTCTACTAGTATAAGAATAGTAACAAACCCCAGTGCAATACTCTTTTTCATCTTTACTCCTGTTTGTAATTTTAACAGAAATTATCAAGTTATTTATGGAATAGGGATAATACTGGCAGACAGTGAGGGATTCGAACACTGTGTCATATTCTATACATCCCCCATATACGGGCAATCATAAATTAAAGAATTAGCTGTTGGCATACAATTAACAATCTTCAATTCTAACAACTTAATATATTTAACAAAATTCTCTTTATATAGAGAAAAGGTTGAGTCTGAAATATTACTAGCTCTTAACAAACTCGCTGCGGATAGAAATATGGATACCATATATTAAGAAAGATGTCTTATGTGTAAAAATACACTATGAGAATATATTATGCATATTTGTATATAAAAGAAAGTAAATAATATGCAAAAAAATGAGTGGTCACAAGCTGAATATCTTAAGAATAAACGAATCAATAATAAAAAAGGTATACAAACTATATTGATAGACACGATAAATACGTCTATAGAAGGTATACAAACAGTTCTTTATAATCCTTTTATTCTTAAAGATTACCCGGAGAATACTGTTTTCGTTTTTTACTGTGATACAGGGAAATCAACCTATGAACGTTTAAATGAATATCAAAAAAAATTTCCAGATAAACGGTGTATATCACTTAAAGGTGGTCGAGGTTATTGGCGAAAGACACTTGTTTGATAATGAACAATTTTCATCTGCTTGATCTTTAAGTGAAAATCCTAATGCATCCTCTATAGCTTTTGGGTCAAATCCGCACATCCGATGTCCATTTATACTAACTAATGGACGCCGTATAAGAATG
>JAPHUJ010000046.1 GCA_026193735.1 Sulfurovum sp. | reverse complement strand
TTTTTAATAAAATCTTTTTCAAGTTTTTTACGTAAATTACCTACTTGAACACGGATATTGGCAGAATCTACCCACTCTCCCCATACCTCTTCCCAAAACATTTCACAACTGACTACAGATCCTCTTTTTTTAATTAGAAGTTCTAAGATCTTAGTCTCTGTTTTAGCAAGTATGATGCTCTCGCCATGAAAAGTAAGTTTCATCTTTTTTAGATCATACTTATATCCTGATGGTAAGTCTATACACTCTTCAGAAGAAGCGAAACATTGTAGTTTCATCACCTGCTCCACACGTAGTTTCAATTCTGCAAGGTCAAAAGGTTTACGTATGTAGTCGCAGGCACCACACTCATATCCACGACTTAGATCATCTATATCCGTTAGCGATGTAATAAATATAGCTGGCGTTATATTGCCATCTTTACGTAATTCCTCCAACATCTCAAAACCATTCTTTTCACCTGGTACTTTTACATCCAAAAGTAACAGATCATAGACTGTATCATAAATAGCATCATAGGCATCATCTGAATGTGTAAAACATTCAAC
The DNA here is from genome assembly GCA_026193735.1 of Sulfurovum sp. GTDB lineage: Bacteria > Campylobacterota > Campylobacteria > Campylobacterales > Sulfurovaceae > Sulfurovum. Next base: position 2,796 of record JAPHUJ010000046.1, on the reverse strand, counting down.
TTCATAGCCACTGTCTTCTAAAAACTCTCTCATGCTCAAGGCAAGTATGCTTTCATCTTCTAAAATTAATATTTTCATTGTATTATTCCTGACTTTTTCTCATTATGCTTATTTTCGATGATGATATCAATGAGCTCATCTTTATCATATTTTTGCAGTACACGTTTCGCTTCTACTTCAAGTTCAGACTTGTCTTCTTGATTAAGTTTTGGTAAAAGCCCTACTATATTTTTGTCATACTCATTTCGGAAACTTTCATGAGGATTTTTCCAAGCATCCACCACATTTTCTATGTCTTCATCTGAAAACTGTGTAAAAAATGGCACACGTTGTTTCTCTTTTTCATACTTTTTAAGTGCATCCTCCGGAATACACAAAAGATATATGCCGATTTGTTTTCCCTTCCCATTCAACATAGGTTCAAACAAATAAAGGATATCATCTTCATACCAATAATTTTTTAACAATAAATTTTTCCAATCTAGTATTTCTAGCTTATTCATATACTGTTGATTATAGTTTTGATTTGAAACCACATATCCATTCAAAATAGGGAAATCACGCATCAGTTCAGCCTGTTTTAGATATTTCTCATCCATTAGCGCAAAGAGTTCAATACCCTTTCTACGTAACTTCAACGCAAACTCATCGATGAGTTTAATCACTTCCAGGTAACCAAGTACTTTATCTCCGCTGCGTATGGGGATCGTAGCTTTTAAGGTAAGTAATCTGCCTGTTTCCATTCCTACTTTTGGACGGATATTTTTGTTTAGTGTATCCAGGTCATCTCTAAACCACCAAATCGGCATCCCCTCATACCCTTCATCCCAACTACGTGCAAAAATAAAAAAGTCTGGCGTAAATACTTGAATACGTAATGTTTTTAAATGTGTATATTTTTTAAATCGTTCAGTAATTTTACTAAGAATGAGATAGCCTTTAGACTCATCCTCCGTCGTGAGTGCATTTTTAAGTTCTCCATCTTCAGAGAGAGCCAAAGACAACGAAAGCAGATCAACCATCTCATAATCAAGTCCTGTCCTAAAACTACTTACGATTGTATCCCCCAAACTGATGAGTCTGTCTTCTCGACTTTGTTTGACAAAGAAAAAAACAGAAATGAAAAGAATTATCAATACAATAAAAGTAACATAGAGTGCTATTTTACTGATGTACTTAGTTGGGGTACATGATTGTTTTGTAATAATCATAAAAAATTATCCTCTTCATTATATTTTATACTTTTTTTATATTATAATGTTATGCTATCTTAATCTTACTAAAAGGGTACACTCATGAAAAAAATTATCTACATACTCATTATTTGTATGGGTATATTACACGCACAAGATGATTCTGCAAAAGTAGTGTATGATCTTACAACTAAAAACTTGGCTAATTTTGAACAGAAAATTTTAAAAGCAATAGTAACAAATAAAGCTCATTATGAAGGTACCTTACGTGAACTTGATGTTGTAGTTGTCATACATGGTGGTGCCTACAAGTTTTTCCTTAAAGACCCGGAACACAGTAAGTTCAAAGATGACAAAGCATTGGTTTCAACCTATAAAACACTGGCAAAACGCATAGAAACTATGGCAAAAACGTATGATGTTCAGTTTTTGGTATGCGGAGCAGGTGTACGCAAACATGAACTGGAAGAAAAAGATATCTATGACTTTGTAAAAATAATCCCCAATTCTACGATAGGGTTAATCGACAAACAGAATGAAGGGTATGCATATATCCCTGTCGAAGACTAATCAAGACATAAAGAAAAAGAAACAACTTGTTAAAAAAATGATGAACTGTTAATTGAAAATGAAGAGTTACGAACTGTGATATATGAGTTGGAATTACGTCAGAAAATGAGAAAAGAATTAAGCCCTATTAACAATAATATTTAGGGTAAATTTGGGGAAAATAATTGTACTATTTGATAGTACAATTAAATCCCGCGATAACGGTACTTTAATGTACTATTATTAGTTACCAGCGACGGCATCTTTAAGTGTTTTACCCATTTTGAACTTAGGTGCAGTATGTGCTGCTTTTGTATAAGTTTTATCTGTTCCTGGAACAGTACCACTTTTTTCTGCTACGTCTACTGTAGAGAATGTTCCGAAACCTACCAATGATACAGTTTCTTTTTTTACCAATGCCTCAGTTACTGATGCGATAAATGCTTTTACTGCTCTCTCTGCTGCTGCTTTACTCTCAAACTCACCATTTTTTTGTACTAGTTCTACGAAATCCGCTTTTGTCATTCTTCTTCCTTATTTTTAAGATGCAGTCATTATAACACAACAAACTCTTAAAAAAAGATAAAAAAATCATAAAAAGCCCTATTTTACGGCATTTAATCATGTTTTCTTAAAAAAAAACTAAACATAACATTAAGTTATTTATACATGTAATAGTTATTATTTGAAGAAATTATATTTATTATTGTTTGAGAGAAAAACAAGATGGTGCGTCAGAGAGGATTTGAACCTCCACACCACTAGGGCACTACCCCCTCAAGGTAGCGTGTCTACCGTTCCACCACTGACGCACATAGACTTGTAGTTTAAAAGTACTACTGAACTTTAAAAAATGAGGGGTTAAAAAGTTGTGACGGATTATATCCATCACAACCTTTTAGTGTCTTTAAGATTAACCGATAAATGGGTTAGCGTAAAGAGCGATAAGAGCAATAACAAGTGTATAGATAACTTGTGCTTCGATCATTGCCAGTGCGATGAACATTGTAGTCATTAGTTTACCACCAAGACCTGGGTTTCTAGCAGTACCAGC
>JAPHUJ010000179.1 GCA_026193735.1 Sulfurovum sp. | reverse complement strand
TGATATCACCTGATCTTAAAGGATAGATGAGATAAACATAATGTATTTTGACATTGTGATAGCTGTCTGTCTCTTGTATGTCAAGTCTTTGAAAAGTATAATCTTGACTTTCTTTAATGTTAAAGTTAAAGAGCAAAACAATGTCATGGTTGGTTTGATTGATGTCAAAGGTAAGAACAACAGCTTCTTTGACATAAGGAGTTTTCTTATCGACATTAAAAGAATACATAAAATCTTCTGCCTGAAGTGTGATGAAACTCAGAAGAAAAAATAACAGACATAAATAAGTATTACCAAGGTTGTTTTTCACGTATATATCCTTCATTTATGAGTTCATAGACTTTAGAGCCTAGCGGGTGCTGCTCTTGACTCCCATCGCTTAGGAGTTTGCTCTTTCCCTGTTCTTTTTGTGTCTGACTCTCTCCACCCCCACCACTTCCGGAACTTGGTTCATCTTCACTTTCTGACTCTTTTTCATCCTGTTCCTGTGACTCACTTTTACTTGAAGAAGAATCTTGTGATTTAGGATGGGCGATACCAAGCGCAGCATTCTTTTTATCGCTGAGGAGTGCAACAATCTGCAAGTTGTATGCTGCATCGGTATCTTCACCCAATTGTAAAGCTTTAGTATAGTAAATTTTGGCTTTATCATACGATTCCAACATAGCATAGGCATTGGCTATATTGTAGTAAAGTTGCTGTTTGATGTGCGAAGAAGTGGAACGGATAGATTTATACACTTGTATAGCTTGTTTAAATTCACGTAGTTTGTAGTACGTGTTGGCTAGAGCCATTTGGCTTTGTAGTGAGTGAATTTCTATCTGTTTTAGCTCTGTCTTTGTTTCATTGAAGTCGGCTTTCTTATAGTTTTTGTAAGCAAGATCAAGATGATAGTTGTCAAGTACAGCAGCTTCAGCCTGCAACCCTAAAAAGGCAAAAAGTATGAAGAGGTATTTGACAGCGCGTGTATGTACCATAAAGAACAACACAAGCGCCAAGATCAAAGGTATCTGATACAGTTCCCTGTAATGACGTTGCATTTTCTCTACACTTTGTACCTTACTTTCATTTTTTTGTAAGGCATCATTTAAGTTGTCTGCGGTTGCCTGGACTGTACTTGACGCTGTAAAGTAGGAACCTGAGACAGAAGAGGCCAGGGCCTCCAAAAGGGGATTGACACGAGAGATGACAAGGTTGTCTTCTTTGTCTTTTAGCAAGCTGCCGTCTTTGTTCTTGACTGTACTCCCCCGTGTTGTTCCCAGAGCTAAGACAGTTAACGAGATATCGGCATTTTTCACAAGCGTTGTCAGTTGGTCAAGGTCGTCTTCTTCTCCTCCGTCTGTCATGAGTATGAGGTTTTTATGCCCCATCTTCAGGGAAGCCAGTTTTTTAAAAAGTTTTTCAAGAGAAGTTCCTTTGGTAAGGATGAACTCCGGGTTAAGGTTTTGAAGTGCAACGTTGATGAGTGCGTGATCGGTGGTAGGAGGAGAGAGCAGCAAAGGGTTTGTCGTAAATGCAATAAGCATGATGTTATCAGCAGGATTTTGTTGAAGCAAAGCAGAGATGGTCTCTTTTGCAAAATCGTAACGTGTAGGGCTTATATCAGTGGCCTTCATAGAGTAAGAGACATCAAGCGCGATGATGATATCTTTTGCCTCAATGCTTGCTTTCTGCAAAGCCTGTTCTTGTACCGGACGGCTGATTGCAAGCACGATGATCATGAGGATGATAAGATGCACCAAAGTTACCAGCTTACGAGGACTACTCCATAAAAGCAATGCCAAAGGAAGAAGTAACCATAAAAAGCTTGGGTTCAGAAGGGTCATCTTTTACTCCTTTTTGTGCTGAGAATCCAGAGCAAAAGTAACATAAATACCAGGATTAAAGGGTAAAGGATGAGTAGTCTTTGGTTGAGGTAGTTTTCGCTTCTTATGGCGCTGGGTTCCAGAGCATCTATCTCTTCGTATACATTAGAAAGGGCTTTTGCTGAAGAAGCGGCGTAACTTTTGGCACCACTTTCCTTAGCGATGGTCTCCAAGAGAGCTACATCATAATCAGACTTTTTCCCTATACCTATAGTATAGATCTTTATGCCTGCCTCTTTGGCTTTTTTGACAGCTTCTTTGGGTGAAGACTTTCCTGCATTATGGTACCCGTCTGTGAGTAAAATAATGGCTTTGTTTTGAGCTTCTCCATAAGAAAGGGTACGTATGGACTGCATGATGGCATCACCTAAAGCAGTACTTTCTCCCGCAAGTCCAACATTGGTCATTTCCAACAGGTAAGAGAGCGATTCAAGATCATAGGTAAGTGGTGAGGCTGTGTATGCAAAGGTACCAAAAACGACAACACCCATATTGTCATCAAAACGTTTTTTTATGAAGTCCTTGGAAAGGGCCAGTGTTGTTTCGTATTTGGTTTTAAATCTATCTTTCCCGTCAAATCCACTTTGTGCCATAGATCCACTCGCATCGATAGCCAAGATGAGGTCACGCCCTTTCTTGTGTTGATCGGAGCTCGCATCATAGACAAAAGGTTTGGCAAGGGCAAGGACCATAAGCGTAAACAACGCCATTTTCAGCCATGGCTCCCAGCTCAGAAGGGGACTCTGTCTTGTTATCCATGACATCTTGGGGAAATAGTAGGGTTTACTATACTGTTTACACCAGAGAAAACAGGGCAACAATAAAAGTAGAACCAATAGGTATGGTGAGCCAAATGTAAAATGCATAAAAGTATTCTAGCACTTATATGGTTATTTTAGTATAATAAGTTATGAAAAAATTACTGATCATATTACTTTCGATTTTATTATTTGTGTTGCTTGGGATAGCAGGTATCTTCCTTTTCTCTTTTAGCCAAGCGGGTAACGATATGCTAAAACCCTATATCCAGCAAAAACTGGAAAAAGAGATAGGTTTGCCTGTTGAGTTGAATACCTTTAAGCTTGAGTCCGGGACATCAAGTTTAGATATGATTATCAATAAACAGGCTAATGTGCGCGTGGTGACACAGTACAATCTATGGAGTCAGTCATTTGAAGGTATCTATCATATCAAAGCTGATACGTTTACGTATCAAGATAGAAAGTTAAAAGACGTAGATATCAAAGGAAACTTTAAAGGTGTTTCTGAGGATATTTATATTGACGGTAATGGGACTACACTGGCTGCAAAGGTGGATTACCGTTTAAATGTTATCGATAATTTACCTCAGAAGATCGTGGTCAACATGAAAGGTGCACAATTTGCAGAAGTGTTGCAGCTCTTGGGTCATCCTGCCTTGGCAGAAGGAAAGATAGATGTAGAGATCAACATGCCGGATATAGGTGAAGATACTGCAACCGGATATGGGCATATTGTACTCAACAAGGCCTATTTCAATCGTACATTGGTGGAAGAACTGTATGACTATACTCTTCCTGAAAAAAGTTATGTAAATGGAACGGTAGATGCAAACTTGGAAGGGAAACAAGTCAAAGTGACCGGCGATGTACAAAGTGATCTCTTTATGTTGCAGATCAAAAATGCATTAGTGGATATGGTTTCTGAGCAATTGACAGCAGCGTACAGTCTAGATGTGAAAGATATGCGTATCTTGACAAAAAATAAACTGGCAGGGGTTTTAAAAGTAGACGGGAAGGTAGAGAAGAAAGATAAAAAAATGCTTATCACCGGTACAAGTCATTCTTTGGGAGGAGAACTTCAATTTTCCGTAGATAAAATGGCGAAGATAACTTTTGATAAGCTTTCTATGGAAAAGCTTCTGTCTTTATTGAAACAGCCTGACTATGTAAAAGGTGAGCTTAGCGGTACCGTTATACTGGATGATGTGAAGACGAAATCCGGGACATACGCATTGAATATAGATAAAGGATCTTTAAAGGCTAAGGCCATAGAAAAAATGTCCCGGTATCACATCCCTGCAGAGAATGCATTTACGTTACGATCTGAAGGAAAGATAGTCAACAAAAATCTCACGGCAGATGCCACCATACATTCAACACTTTCAGATCTGACGCTCTCTGCATTAAAGTATGATCTTGAGAAGAAAGTCTTGGTTTCAAACTATGACCTTTTGATACATGATGTAAACATGTTTGTACCCAAAGCAAAAGTGGAAAAAGGTACAGCGGTCAGTGCCAAAGGTGCACTCAAGTTTAC
>JAPHUJ010000012.1 GCA_026193735.1 Sulfurovum sp. | reverse complement strand
CCGTAAAGTGGTGATGGTTCCAATCCTATTTCTCTCAATTTTTCTTCGTTTATCTTATTATTTATATCATTCTCTTTGACATAAAAAGCGAAACTCTCTATGGAGTGTTCAAGCGCTAATATTTTCAATGAAAACTTATCAAAGACAAAAGTCTCTTCGGCCTCAAATTCGATGATTTGCAGCACATATCCCAGATTCTCTGATGATACATCCATTACACACTTAAGAAACTTTTTAATACCTTTTGGACCGTATATCGTTAGAGGTCTAAAGGCTGTATCAAGTTTTTTAGTACTCAATAATCCTGGAAGTCCATAATAATGATCACCATGCAAATGTGTAATGAAAATAGTATCAAGTTTTCCGATGGAAAGCCTGCTTCGTATGATCTGATGCTGTGTTGCTTCACCACAGTCAAAAAGGTACCACTTATTGTCTTGGTCAAATTCCAATGCAAGTGCAGATACATTTCTCTCTAATGTTGGTTTTCCGGCACTCGTACCTAAAAATGTCAATTGCAACTTATTCTCCTTTTCTTACATATAATATTATATAAATTATCCTCTCTCTTTCCAAGCATGCCAAACGGAATAAATATTACTTTTTTGTTTTGGCAGCATTGTTGTGATAACAATATTCTCTACCATTTCAATCACCAAAAAATAGATCGCTATATGAAACAAAAGATTATTTTCAAATCCAAGCAGCATTACAACACCTGCACTCATCAGTACGGCTGAAACTTTAGTCATCCAGGTATGATAAGAGGCAAGCTTTCCAAACTTTATAAAAGCAAAAATGGCAGGGAGTATATATATAATGATCGCAGCAATTATATAATAGATCTCCTCTTTTACAACATCCGGCCATAACCACCAGGCAGCCAATGGCGTAGTAAGGTAGGTTAAGATATCCCCGTAGCTATCAAGTCTTGCACCCAGTTCACTTGTTTGATCCAACATCCGTGCAATGATCCCGTCAAGTACGTCTGAGAGTAACATCAGTCCAAAAAGTATAAAAAAGAGATTTTCCATTCCAAACCAGCCGGTCAGAAGTAAAAATGGTGCGGAAATAATACGAAAAAGACTCAACATATTTGGAATATTTAGTAACATAATAGAAACTCCTCTTATTTAGTATTATACTGATTATATTAGAGAAAGTTAATATGTGTTAAGTCTTACAAGATATGTTATACTTTATTTTAATCTTGCATATACCTGTTAGAAGAATAAATAAAAATATTTGGGAGAAGTAAAGTATGAGAGCTTTGATCATCAGTGCAGATCTTTTTGAAGATTCTGAGTTAAAAATACCCTATCAATATCTTCTGGAACAAGGTATAAGCGTAGATATAGCGTCTTTTAAAAAAGGAATTATCATAGGGAAACATGGATTTAGTGCAGATGTCACTATAACTCTGGATGAAGTAGATCCAAAGCAATACGACATACTTATTCTTCCCGGAGGTAAAGCTCCAGCTATGATACGTAAAGAACCAAAAGCCTTAGAAATAGCCCAAGACTTTTTTGAGCAGAATAAACTTGTGGCAGCAATATGTCATGGTCCACAAATACTGATCTCAGCTGCTTTGCTGAAAGGAAGAGTTGCTACAGGCTATAAAAGCATTGCAAAAGAGTTAAAAGATGCCGGTGCTATATATAAAGATGTGGAAGTAGCCGTAGATAAAAACCTGATCACTTCCAGACAGCCCTCAGATCTAAATGCTTTTATGGAAGCAATCATTCAGAATTTAAATAAGGGCACCCAAAAAAAGGCTTTATCGTGAGTCAAAAAGACAGAGAAACAGCACAATCAAAAGTAATAGTCAAGGAAAGATTCAGTCTTAAAGAGACATTTTGTAATGAGTTACATGCCAAAAAGGCAGAGTTCGGTTTCGGTGGTTTTGGTGAAGCAGTCTACTATCGTACATATAGCCGGATCAAACCTGATGGTACACAGGAGCATTGGGCAGATACGGTCATCCGGGTGATCAATGGGCTAATGTCAGTTCGCAAAAATTTTTATGCATTGAATTGTTTGGTCTGGGATGAAGCAAAGTGGCATTCTCATGCTCAAAAGCTTGCGATAACCATGTTCGATATGAAGTGGCTGCCGCCGGGTCGTGGTTTGTGGATCATGGGCACAGAGTATGTTTATGAACGCGGGAGTGCGGCATTAAATAATTGTGGTGCTGTGGATACAACAGATCTCTCACTTGCAGCGGACTGGACAATGGATATGCTGATGTGTGGGGTCGGGGTCGGCTTCAATACTGCATGGAAAGGTGAAAACGTTTTCATACCAGATAAAACAAGACCAGTTCCCTATGTCATTCCAGACAGCAGAGAGGGATGGGTCGCCTCGGTAAGGCTGCTGATCGATGGCTATACAAAGGAAGGAACATGGTTTATATTTGACTACAGTAAAATCCGTCCTGAGGGATCTCCTATTCATGGTTTTGGCGGTACTGCCTCGGGTCCGGCTCCGTTGAAAGAATTGCATGGGCGTATTGAAAACTATCTTGACAATTATTGCAAAGGAAAGATCGATCAGACGCGTTGTATTGCTGATGTAATGAATGCGATAGGTGCCTGTGTGGTAGCAGGTAATGTAAGGCGAAGTGCGGAAATAACACTAGGATCCGTGGATGACAGGACTTTTCTTGAGTTGAAAGATTATACAAAAAATCCCGAACGTGCCAAAATTGGCTGGATGTCAAACAATACGGTTGTATTGGAAAAAACGGAAGATTTTGAAAAATTGCCAATGGTCGCAAAACATATTCGTGACAACGGAGAACCGGGCATCATGAACCTGATCAATGTACAAAAATTTGCACGTTACGGTGAGCAGTCCGAAGACCGTGCATGGCTGGCAAATCCCTGCTCCGAAATTCCTCTTGAGAGTTTTGAACTCTGTAATCTAGCTGAAGTTTTTCCGGCACGCTGCATGAAAGAAGATGAATTTTATGAAGCATTGGAATATGCGACTTTTTACGCTTCGACAGTGTCACTGCTGCCAACACACCGTCAGGAAACAAATACGATCGTGGTGCGCAACCGTCGAATCGGCGTCAGTCTCTCCGGTGTTGCAGACATGATTGATGCCCATGGTGCGACAGAACTGACGCGTAGACTTCGAAAAGGGTACAAACTTGTACGTACCGTCAACAAAGAATTGGCAGCAGAAGCAGGTGTCCCTGCATCAGTGAGAGTGACAACGGTCAAACCTTCTGGTACCATCAGTCAGCTTGTCGGTGTCAGTTCAGGTATGCACTTTCCAACATTCAAATATGCTATTCGCCGGATGCGAGTTGGTAACACATCCTCTATCTGTAACGTACTAAAAGCAGCAGGTGTCCCACATGAGGATGACCATTATAGTGCCAATACAACTGTTTTTGAATTTCCGATCGATCAGGGTAAAACAAGAAAAGCGAACACTGTTTCAGCATGGGAACAATTCTCGCTTCTAGCAATGCTACAGCGTGAATGGAGCGATAACATGGTCAGCTGTACGATCTATTTTAATCCAAAAACAGAGGGCTCACAGATTGAAGATATGCTGGCGCTGTTCGCGCCCATCATCAAGTCCGTCTCAATGCTGCCGCATTCAGATACGGGTGCTTACGTTCAAATGCCATATGAAGGTATTTCCAAAGAGAAATATGAAGCACGTTTGGCCGAGATGCCATCGATCGACTGGAGCACTTTTGGTGGCAGTGACGGCATAGAGAATCGTTTTTGCACGAATGAATCATGTGAGTAGTTTGTGTAAATATGTCTTGCTTAACTTATTTTATCTCTTTGATATAATATATTTAAAGGATCACAAATGTTTAGAGATCGTAAAGATGCCGGTCAAAAACTGGCAGAAACACTACAAACATATAAAAAAGAGGATCCTTTGGTATTTGCGATACCTCGAGGTGGTGTGGAGTTGGGATATGAGATTTCAAAAGCACTTGATGCCGATTTTTCACTGATAATCTGCCGTAAACTTCCTTTTCCATACAATACAGAGAGTGGCTTTGGAGCAATGGCAGAAGATGGTTCACTCTATATCAATGAATTGGCAGCCGCATCAGTATCTCATAAAGAGATCGAGCAGATCATTGCAGAGCAAAGCCTTGAGATAAAAAGACGTATCCAGATACTAAGAGAGGGAAGACCGCTTCCTTCAATAAAAGGACGTACCGTTATATTGGTAGATGATGGTATTGCGATGGGATCTACCATGCACACAGCAGTAGAACTGTGCAGAAAAAAAGGGGCAAAAAAGATCATCATAGCCATACCGGTAGCCGGCAGACAAGCGATACAAAAATTTTCTAAAATGGCTGATGAAGTTATTGTACTGGAATCTCCTGTTAATTTTTATGCTGTAGCCCAAGTCTATGAAAACTGGTATGATGTAAGTGATGAAGAAGTATTAAATTTCTTAAAAAGATAGGACAAATATTCATATTGATCAAGGAGTAAATATGCAGGTTAGTAACCGTGATATAGCAGAGCAATTGATCAAACTTGCTGATCTACTTGAACTTGAAGATGAAAATCCTTTCAGGATCCGTGCCTATCGTAATGCTGCCCGTATCATACGTTCCTATCCCAAAAACTTTGATGAGATGGTTGAAGCAGGTGAAGATCTGACACAGATCCGCAACATCGGTGATACACTTTCCAAAAAGATCACCGAAATTGTCCAAACAGGAAAGATCTCACTCCTCGGACGGCTCGAAAAAGAGATACCGCACGATCTGGAAGTCATGCTGAAGATTCCAGGTCTAGGTCCCAACAGGGTCAGAAGATTGCATGAAATACTGCATATCAATACACTGCATGATCTGGAAACCGCACTCAAAAAAGGGGAAATTGAAAGAGTCAAAGGATTTGGCCCCAAACTGATACAAACCATTACGGATGGTCTGAGACAGAAACGTTACGAGACCCACCGTTATCGTCTATATGATGTACTTCCTGTCGCCCAGGCACTGGCGGAGGAACTACGCAGAGTAGAACGGGTAGATCGGCTCGAGATCGCCGGCAGCATTCGCCGCAGGCGTGACACGGTCAAAGATATCGACATCATTGCTGCCTGCTTCTCCGGATCACCTCTGATGGATCGATTTATATCGCATCAGGATGTAAAGAGAGTAGTGATGGAGGGGCCAACACGCTCTTCCATTATTCTAAAAAATGGTTTTCAGGTGGATCTGCGTGTTGTGCCACCCAATGATTTCGGTGCTGCTCTGCAGCACTTTACCGGGTCACGTGCACATAATATTGCATTGCGTAAAATGGCTGTAAAAAGGGGTATAAAGATCAACGAGTATGGTATCTTCCACTTAGATAAACGTATCGGCGGAGAGAAAGAATCTGATGTTTATGAGATCTTAAAGATGCAATATATAGAACCGGAACTGCGCGAAAACCATGGTGAGATCGCATTTGCACTGCGGCATAGTCTGCCAAGGCTCATTGAGTACGGCGATATACGGGGTGATCTGCATATTCATACTACATGCTCGGATGGAAATGCCACTCTGAAGGAAATGGCAGAGGCTGCCATGATGCTTGGGTATGAATATATTGCTGTCACGGACCACACCAAACACCTGACGATTGCCCATGGACAGGATGAAGAAAGAGTGCTTCAGGAGTTGGAGATGATTGACCGTCTCAATGCAACACTGAAAGATTTCACCATTCTGAAATCTGCCGAAGTCGATATCCTGGCTGACGGTACACTCGATCTTCCCCGATCGGTCCTGGAAAAGCTTGACCTGGTTGTTGGTGCCGTGCATTACAAGTTCAATCTCAGTAAAAAAGAACAGACTAAACGCATTCTCAAAGCGATGGAGAACCCCTACTTTAATATCCTATCCCACCCTACTGGAAGGCTGATAGGACTCCGAGAACCTTATGAGGTCGATATGGATGCCATCATTAAATCAGCAAAAGAGTTGGGTTGCATTCTCGAACTTAATGCACAACCAGATCGTCTGGACCTCGATGACACCTATTGCAAAGCTGCCAAAGATGCTGGTGTAAGGGTGGCTCTCTCCTCAGATGCCCACTCAGTAAACGATCTACACTATATCTCCAACGGAATCTCCCAGGCACGTCGCGGCTGGTTAGAAAAAGAAGATGTCGTCAACACTCTTCCCCTCAACCAGTTCCGCAAACTCTTGAGACGATAAATTCAAAATCCAACTAAACAAAAGGCTTCTGTCAATGGGGTATATTGTGTGCGATAAAGACAAAGAAACCTTATGATCAAAATCAGTCGTAAGGAACAGTTCAGTCGCAAAGAGTCTTTTTGTAACAAATTCTTGCAAAAAAACTGAATCAGCTTCGGTGGTTTAGATCAGCTACTCTTTTACCATCCCATTTATAAACTGCTGTAAATCTGTCGGAAATGGAAAGATCACTGTATTGGTCTTATCACTGGATATATCACTCATAGTTTGTAGATAACGTAGCTGGATTCCCAACGGGTTTTTAGCTAGAATTTCAGCCGCTTTAAGCAGATTCTCACTTGCTTCGAGTTCCCCTTTAGCATTGATCACTTTGGCACGTCGTTCCCGCTCCGCCTCCGCCTGTCTGGCAATGGCACGTACCATACTCTCATCAAGATCAACATGCTTGATCTCTACATTGGCGATCTTGATTCCCCAGGCATCCGTCTGTTTGTCCAATATTTCCTGAATATCAAAGTTCAATTGTTCCCGTTCTGCAAGCATCTCATCAAGTTCATGTCGGCCCAAAACTGAACGTAGCGTCGTTTGCGCAAGCTGACTGGTAGCAGCATGAAAGTCTTCAACCTGAATGATCGCTTTTTCAGGATCAACAACACGGAAATAGACGACAGCATTAACATGCACGGAAACATTGTCATGGGAAATAACATCCTGTGTCGGTACATCCAAAACAATAGTACGCAGATCTACCCTTACCATTTTCTGGATACCCGGGATCAAAATGATCAGTCCCGGACCTTTTACCCCGGTAAATCGGCCAAGTGTAAAGACCACTCCTCTCTCGTATTCTCGTAAAATACGGATGGCAGACACCAGTAAAAGGATCAGTATCATTACAATATAAACAGTAGTCATTGGTATAATAGGTAACATAATTTACTCCTTAATTAAATTGACATGCAGTGTTAATCCTGACAGACTTTCTACACGTACGTTTTGACCAACTTCAAGTTCATTATCCGACGTGGCATACCATATCTCACCATGACAGCGGACACGATACCCCTCTTTTGTCGATTCAAGTACTTGGGCAGTAGCACCGACCATTTCATCTACCCCAGTTACTATTTTTACAGATCTGGAGCGAATGAGAAACTGTAGCACAAAGATAAAAAATCCCAAACTAACCAAAGAAAAAGCAATAATGAGAGGGATAGATATCCCGCTGCCAAGAGTCTGCGCATCAAATAATAGCAGTGATCCAAAGGCAAAAGCAATAACCCCGCCAATACCTAAAATACCAAAACCAGTGATAAAAACCTCTGCAACCATAAAAACTATGCCCAAAACGATCAGCAGTAGTCCTGCATAATTAAAAGGGATCATATTCAATGCATAAAGTGCAATCAACCCTGAGATCAGTCCAATCACGCCTGGGAATATACCACCAGGATTCATTAACTCAAAAAAGATACCGTAGATGGCTATTAGTAGAAGCATATAGGCAATATTGGGGTCGGTAATGATAGCTAAAAAACGGATTTTCCAATCAGCTTCAAATGTATGTATCACGGCTCCTTCTGTTCTAAGTGTAATACTTTTGCCGGATATAGTAACAATTCTGCCTTCAAGTTTACTCAACAGTTCATTAGTATTCTCTGCTATCAGATCAATGACACCATTATTTAAAGCATCTTTGGCAGAGATGCTTTTGGCCTTCTCCACCGAGTCCAATGCCCAAGATATATTACGTTCATTCAGTTCTGCCAAACTTTTGATGTAAGCCATAGCATCATTGATCACTTTTTTCTCAAGTGCCGAAGTACTACTGGTATTTGAATCTGTGATATTCGGTATGGGCATCAGGCTAACGGGAGTCGCGGCGCCAAGATTGGTTCCAGGCGCCATGGCTGCTACATGAGAAGCATAAAGAAGATATGTCCCGGCACTTGCAGCACGTGCGCCTTTTGGTGAGACATAGATAATGACTGGAATAGTACTGTTTGTGATCTCCTGTATCATCTCTCGCATAGAGGTAGAAAGACCTCCAGGTGTATCCAATTCAATCAGCATCATCTGTGCATTTTGACGGATGGCAACCGTCATCCCCTCTTTCAGATAACTACTGCTGGCAGGGCCTATGGTGCCTTTTATCTCTAGTTTTATGATTGTATTATTACTAGCTAAAAGTGGTAAAAATGTCATGAGTAATAAAAGAAGTAAGCGTTTCATCTTATACACCTTTCATCCAGTATTAAAGATAATTAAATTCTATAATATCCAATAAGTAAAAGAAAAGTCAATAAGTTTGTGCTAAAATATATTGAAGTTACCTCTAAATATCCTGCAAATTTTAGGGGTTTAAACACGTTCATTTATATAAATATATGGAGATGTTACATGAAAAACTATATTTACAATGCCGAAATAGGAACCTTTGAAATACGGCAAACGGGTCATTTACTTTATCAACTTTGGATAGAGGAAGAACTGCTTGGCGAATATGCAAGTGCTGAACTCGCTGCCGAAGATGTGGCTGAATTTGATACAAACTACATAGAATGGGACAAACTCGAAAATGAACTTGAAAATGTTCCAACTAGCATTTCTCAGTGGACAGCCGTCACCGAGGAATCAGCGCATAAGTGATGCAGCACTCTCTCACTCTTGCTAAAAAGAATACCTTAAAGTTCATTGCTGACTGCCATCTGGGAAAGCTTGCAAAGTATCTGAGACTTATGGGAGTAGACACTCTTTTCTTCTCTCATATAGAAGACGACGAGCTCATCCAGATTGCCAACGATGAGAACAGGATTATCCTTACCAGAGACCGTAATCTTTCCAAACGTAAAAATGCTCCTGTACTTTTTTTAGAGCCTATAGATACTAAGATGCAGCTCAAAAAACTGATCGAGTACTATAATCTAAAAGAACACCCTGCTCCTTTCAGCCGATGTATCGTCTGTAATACCCCATTGCAGGTCATTGAAAAAAAGGAGATCATAGACAGCCTGCCTGAAAAAGTCAAAAAGTATTTCGACTATTTCGAGTACTGCCCTACCTGCGATCGAATCTATTGGCAAGGGGACCATTACCGACATATGATGGAATTTTTAGCACAAGTACTAAAAGAATCATGACAAAATAGTATATATTTTAACACATATTATAATGATATAATTAAAGCATCTGAATATAAAATGGGGATGATTATGGCAAAGCATCTGTTCTGGCTAATGGTATGGAGTATAGTATTCGGATATATGGAGGCGGCTGTCGTTGTCTATCTGCGGGAGATCTATTATCCTGAGGGTTTAACATTCCCTTTAGTCATCATGGATGGTCGTATCCTACTGACCGAAGTGTTACGTGAAGCAGCAACACTGCTCATCATGTGGGCAACAGTATACCTTGTATACAAAAGACTGCAAAGTCGTATTGCTGCTTTTGTCCTATTGTTTGGCGTGTGGGATGTTTTCTACTACATTTTTTTAAAACTGCTTCTCGACTGGCCAGAAAGTTTAAACACATATGATATCCTCTTTCTTATCCCTACTCCGTGGATTGGACCGGTCTGGGCACCGGTCCTTGTCTCCATCGGGTTTATCTATGCCGGTATAGCTATACTAATACGCAACCATCAAAGCCAATTTTTCCATTTTGGCAGAGGGTTTATACTGATAGAGCTTTTCGCAGCACTTCTCATTATCATTTCATTTGTCATTCCTGGTTCATCTGTTCAAGGACAGAATCTCCAGATCCACTTCCCCTGGTATCTTTTCCTTATGGGATTTCTCATAGGAATAAGTGTTTTTCTTTATTACTTTTACAGTTCTGACCATCGCAAATAAGAAGTGTTATAAAAGAAGTTTAGTATTTCACCAAGTCAAATCTCTTCATAATCAAGCTCAAAATGATACTCAGAAAAATTTGTTTCAAGCATCTTCTCGATCTTTTCACGGTATTGTGCAGATTTAAGAACGTTTGGCGTGAGAAACACAAAAGCGATATCTGCCTCTTTTGCATACTCACCACTGATATCAAGTACAGAAACATTAAAGAGTTTGAGCTTCTCTTTCATGCTGTTTACAACGCTCCTACGTCCTTTAAGTGATTGTACGTATGGGAGTTCTAAATGGATGATACAACTGCATATGATCATTCTGCACTCAAACTTTTTTTTGTTTGCTTTTATTTGCCAGAAATCTTAATTTCTCTTCAACAAGATAATTGAAACTTCCTTTTG
>JAPHUJ010000298.1 GCA_026193735.1 Sulfurovum sp. | reverse complement strand
TATATAAAAAATTTTACTATAATAATAAAATAATAAAATAATAAAAGTGAGCCTTTAAATGTTTCGTCTACTTTCCATAACTATACTACTCATACTACCTTTACAAAGTATTGCATCTATCTCTTATGTTGTTCGTCTTGCCGTATATAAAAATGCTGATTCTTTACAGCAAGAGTTAAATAAGCTATCCCCTGCACTAAAGAAAACGATTGAAGTACAAAAAAGAGGGGACGATAATGTTGCCTGTTCTATGCAGACAGAAGATAAAAAATCACTACAAAAACTTTTACCTTCTTATAAGAAAGTCTTTCCTGATGCCTTTATATCAGCGTACCAAGAAACAGAGACCGCCCCAACAAAACGAGAAATTCCTTCAACGAAAACAGAAAAATCGCTCCCTAGACTCATGCAGAAAACAGACACTGTTACCTATAGTCGTAAAATAAGTAATCCAACCAAAAAGGACATTCCGTTTTATGATAGAATCAAACAAAAGACCCTTTACCTTTGCGCCTATGGCGAAGAAGAGTGGTCGCCCAATGTACTTATACATGTAGCTTTTTTCGACAAAGAAGTTATCTATACACCTATCATGGGGGATGCCCTGCCTAAGAGAGAAAAATACACCGTAGATGATAACAAACTCTATATATCTCAAAAAGGTCTTTTTGACTCAGAGATCTACAGTACACTGGAAAGTGTAACAGAGCATTACTATCTCATTTCAACTTGGGTTGGAAAAAGTAAAATAAATACCATACGTTACTATTTTGATCTAGACAATGCAGAAGAGTATGTCACTTCTCTTAAATAGGAAGATGTTTCAGTTGTACGTGATCCAGCTTCTAAGAAAAGTTTTTCAAATTCATCTTTTTTAACAGGATGTGAGAAATAATAACCTTGTAAAATATCACATTTCTGTTCTACAAGAAACTTTCGCTGTTCTTCATTTTCAATTCCTTCTGCGACGACCTTTAACCTGAGGTTTTTAGCAATAGCAAAAATCGTTTCGATAAAGCATCTGTCTTTATCCTCTTCCATATCGTTCAATTCAGCTATGAATGATTTGTCGATCTTGATTTCATCGATGGGTAACTGACGAAGGTAACTTAAAGATGAATACCCTGTTCCAAAATCATCCATTGAAAAACGGATACCATACCCTTGAAGTATTTTCATGTTCATAATAAGTTGTTCCACATCTTCTGCTACTGAAGTTTCTGTTATCTCAAACACTATTTTGGAACGTTGTTCTTTTGTAAGATACTTTTTACAGAGTTGTATAATATCGTAGATGAAACTATGATGAAAGAGCTGTCTCATACTGATGTTAATGGACATTTGATGTAGGTTAATGCCTTTTTCTTCCCAATTCTTCAATGTTTGAAATGACTTTTCTAAAATATCATAACCAAGCTCTATGATGAACCCTGTTTTTTCAGAGACAGGGATAAATTCACTAGGACTGACATAACCCAGCTTTTCATTATCCCATCGGGCAAGAACTTCGCAACCGATGATCTCATTCTCAGGAGTGACCTGTGGCTGGTACGTAAGTGATATCTCGTTATTTTTAAGAGAAAAATGCAATAAACGTTCAATTTCAAGTTTCCATTCGACGCGTTTTGCAAGTTTATCATTGAAAAATATAATGCCGTTTCTTCCCTGTACTTTTGCTTCATACATAGCAATATCAGCTTCTTTGATAAAGGTATCAGCTTGTATATCAGGATTACTGATAATACTCACACCTATACTGGCACTGATATATAAATGATGTCCTTCTATATGATAACTTTCTCTAATCACCTTTAGTAAGTTTTCTGCAAAATATGATGCATTTTTTGAGCACCTTTCTTCTGTTTTATAGGGAGAACTGAGGATACAAAATTCATCTCCTCCAAGACGTAATACATCGTTTTTATATTGTTTGGAGAGAACTAACATGCGTTTGGCAACTTCACACAGTAACATATCTCCGATATCGTGCCCCAGAGTATCATTAATTGTCTTAAAATGGTCCAGATCAATGAGCAAAAGATAGCGATGTTTTTTATCCTGTTTCTGGATTTTCATAGCATCATTAAGAAGTTCAGTAAAATAACGCCTATTTCCAAGAGAAGTGAGAGGGTCATGATATGCCTGATATTGACTTTTAATTAAATAATTAAAAGTATTATGCGCAGCATATAGCAATACTCCACTTAACACCACTGTAAAAAAAGCCAGCAAATAACTGTAGAATTCACCTACTAAGATAAAATAGATCGTCAAAGGTAGCATGAGGCTGGTTAAGGTAAGAATAGCAAGTTTTTTTTGTGAGGCCAAAATGGTCGCAGAGACAACAGTAACCCCCAATTGTGTAGCAATAGCTACATAGTGCAATTCTATCTCACTACGTGTTGCATAGATCAAAAACATGATCGTCCAAACAGAGAAGTAGCTAAATAAAAAATATTGCAATTGCTGAAGCCATTTCTCTTTTTCTTGCATATTAAGTTCATGATCCAAAAAGACTCTATGCAGTCTATATCCCCAAAGAGAGAGCGCCAGTACAATGGAAAACCATAAAAGTTCAGGAAATAAAGAGGAATATAGCCAACCTATATAAATATAACCCGTGCCTGTACCAATAAAGAGTGCCATGACAACAAGTATTTGTTTATGCATAAAATGATAAAAGTTAATATTGTCGAGCATGAAATTCCTTTTAAATATTGAGATTATCTGATATCCTCCAAATAATTGACTCAGACAATATTTTTATCATAAAATAAATTTATACTGTCTCATGGTAGCTACATTGTAAATTTTATGGTGTCTAACCAGAGAAATATACTCTTGATTGCCTTTCTCATTTGTGTACACTTCTTAATACTCAATATTTTTTATGTCACAATATTATCATAAAATCGTACTATATAACTAAATTTTTTTTCTTCTTTATCTTCTATTTCTTCAGATTCT
>JAPHUJ010000089.1 GCA_026193735.1 Sulfurovum sp. | reverse complement strand
TAACTTTGTCTAAATCTTAACGTCAAAAGCACCATCTTCTTAAATTCAAACCATGAAGCACGCGGTAAAAATAGGTTTTTTAGCAACTTTTAGCTATTTGCTTGTAAATTAATCTCGTATACAACTTTTTTCAATAGTAGCTTGTAGACTTTTGAAAATTAGCTGTCTTATAATGTTTAATTTGCAAGTGGTTCAATATATAACTTTATAAGGTTTTCATTATGCTACTGTAGAAAACTTTTTAAAATTCTCTAAAAAGTTTTAATGAAAAAATATATTTAAAACAAGAATTGATATAAAAAAGAAAATGTTTGAATATGTAAAGATTTTCAATCACAATATTCTTATTTATTATCGTACTGCTTATCATACAATGCAACTTCTCTATTTTTTAGTCTATATTCTTTAGGACTCATCCCTTCATATCGTTTTAAAAATCGTCCCATTTGAGACACTGTTTTAAAGTGAAGGGCATAAGATATCTGCTTGATAGACATGCCTCCAAAACAAAGTAAATACTGTATCTCTTTGATGATACGTCCGTGAATATAAGAAAGTGCTGTATGATGAAGTGTATTTTTAACCGTTTCACTCAAATGTTTAGGTGTGATCCCTAACATATATGCATACTCTTTCACATTTTTATTCTGCCAGTAATGCTCTTCAATAAGAACGAGAAACTCTGAACAGATCTGCTCAGCTCTTGTATGGTTTTGTTTCAATCCAAAATGCAGTTTTTCCCTTTTAAGTAAAATAAGCAATTGATTGATCAACATTTTTGCCACAATTTTATAATCGTCGTTTTTAGCTTTTAATTCAGAGCTCAACTGCTCATATATAGAGACAGCATGAGCAAATTGTGTTGTATCTAAAACAATATCTTGTTGACACTTACGATGAAAGTCCAATAGAGACTCTTGTATGACTACTGATAAATTTTCTTCCTCTATAAATGTTTTATCAAAAAGTAGAACAAAGGTACGGGACGCATTCGTCGTATCTTTAAATGAATAAATTGATCCAGGGTTTACCAACTGTAAAGAGTGTGGTTTGATCAAATAAGTAAATTGATTAATCGTCCGCTTTGTCTCTCCGTGTATACGTAAGAACATCGCATAATAATTAAAATGGATCGGTATGCCTTGACTACCGGCTTTTGTATCATCAAGCAATACTATATCTTTAGCTTCAAAATCATCTGCAAAAAAATCCATACCAAACATTGGACTAGGTTCAAATAAATATTTATAGGTATTTACTGTCTGTTCTATAGTAAAGAGAGGTAATGTTTTCATGGTATAAAACCTTTTTTGAATACAATATGACATATATTAACATACAAATTATACATAATCCGACAAAATGCATATATATCCGAAATTATGCTCTTTACAGTAAAAATATTTTAATGCTATTCTTACTTATGATATTTAATTATCAAAATAAACATACATAAGGAGAAAAATCATGTTTAATTTATCTTACAAATCAACTTTTTGCTTTTTAGCTTTTATCCTAGTATCGTTACTCTCAGCAGTACAAGCAAATGAAGTGGCATTGGCGTATAAGTATGATGACACTAGATTACAATGGGGTACCTGTCCGCCATTTATAGGAGAAGGATGTCAAATTGCCGTATTACATGGTGATCCCGCAAAAAGTAATTTGGATGTGTACTTTAAAGTTCCCGGCGATTTTCCTATTCCCCATCATTGGCATACTTCAGCAGAAAGAATGGTACTTGTATCAGGGAAACTAAGAGTAACCTATGACAATCAAACATCAGAGCTCTTGGAGACAGGTATGTATGCCTATGGACCGTCTAAACATCCGCATAAAGCTTATTGTGAGAAAGGTGAACCCTGTGTGCTTTTCATCGCTTTTGAAGAACCACTCGATGCGTTTGAAGTAATGAAAGAAACCAAATAAATACAAAAGGATTTAAAATGCCGATTATTAATGTAAAGCTCATAGAAAATGTTTTTAATTCCGCACAAAAGACTGAGTTATCTCTAAACTGACAGATACAGTTGGATCCATCTATCCAGAATTTAGAGATGTAACATTTATCATTATATACGAAGTATATGAAGGCGACTGGGGTATTGGCGGGAAATTTATCAATGCGCTAATGGTTGAAGAGCATGTAAAAAAAACCTTAAAGGGTAAAATTACCATAGAGGAACATTTTTATTTTATTCCTCTGTTTACTTTTAAAGCTAAACATTTATAAATTTCGGACGCTGAATTATGCTTTTTTATCTTTAGGCAAACGAACATCAACTATTTTCATTTCAAAGACTTATTGAACACTCTATGAATCTAAATAATGTTTACTTTTTAAACACATTTCCCAACATACCTTTAATCGCACCCTGTAGATCAGCAGGGTAAATGACAAATTTGGAGTTTTCACTTTTACTTATTTGCTCTAGGGAATTGATATATCTGTCACCTAGTAAGAACATGGCTGGGAGTTCCTGGTCTTTGATGTTTTCACTTATCATGCGTATCGCCTCAGCTGAAGCATTTGCTAAAACGATTTGTGCTTTGGCTTCACGTTCTGCTGCGGCTAGTTTCCCATCCGCTTCTAAGATGGCGGCATTTTTGTTACCCTCGGCAGTGGTTTCTATGGCTCGTCTTTCTCTTTCTGCAGCGGCCTGTCTTTCCATAGAAGCTTGCATGGATTGGCTTGGTGCGATGTCCTGTATCTCAACAGATTTGACTGTTACTCCCCAGTCGGCAACATCATCAACGATCTGGTCTTTGAGTCTTGTTTTGATCTGATCACGGTTTGAGAGTGCTTCATCAAGTGTCATTTCACCTAATATAGAACGTAATGTCGTCATTACCAGTTGCTGTATAGCCAGTTTAAAATCTTCTATGCCATAGAGTGCATCTCTTGGATTGGTAACACGTATGAAGGTTACTGCATTGGTGAGAATGACCGCATTATCTCTTGTAATGACCTCTTGTTGAGGTATATCCAAGATGATATCTCTCGTGGTGATCTTCTGACGTACAGCTTCGATGTAGGGAATGATGATGTTTAGCCCTGGGTTAAGCGTGCGAGAAAATTTACCCAGACGTTCTACCACCCATTCTTCACCCTGAGGAACGATATTGATACCTTTATAGAGGGTAACGATGAGACCAATAACTAAAATGACTACTATATTTAATGCTTCCATGTAGCTTCCTTATGGTTTTGTGTAGGGTTCAACTTCTATAAGCTGACCGCTGATTTGAACGATTTTTACGCGTGTATTTTTGTCTATGTCTATTTTGGATGTCGCATGCCAGGAAGTGTTACCCAGAACCGGCGTGTCAAATGTGACCTTTCCTCTGGAATGTGGCTGGATGTCTTCTATGACCGTACCTAAGGTATCAAGTCTATAATTAGATTGTCCACTATCTGTTACGGGTTTTTCTCTGAACCACTTAAACCAGGCAGCGATAGTAAGAATGGAAAGTATCATCCAAATACTGAGCTCTACGGTAAAAGATGTGTCTATGAATGTGTCTATCACCCCTACGATAATGGCAGCGACACCTAGTCCAAGGATGAAAAACGTACCCATACTCATATCTAAAATAAGTAAGGCTATACCAAAGACGATCCAATGCCACCATAGAACAGTTTCATTGAGAAATTCAATCAAAGTTACTCCTTTTTTATACGAAAATTTATTATATCATAAAAAATAATTGTAGGCATAATTCAAAATAATAAGTATTATTTTGGTATAATCGCGAAAATTTTCGTACATCAAGGATAATAAATGTCAAGCTTAAATGTATATTATGACAAAGATTGTGATATCAATATCATTAAATCAAAAACAGTAGCAATGATCGGTTTCGGTTCACAAGGACACGCACACGCAGAAAATCTTAGAGATTCTGGGGTAAATGTAGTTGTTGGTCTGAGACCAGACGGTTCTTCTTGGAACAAAGCTGCGGCTAAAAACTTTGAAGTACTTACAGTAGCAGAAGCAACAGCTAAAGCAGACGTAGTTATGATCCTTCTTCCCGATGAAAATCAAGCTGAAATCTATGCAGAAGAGATTGCTCCAAACCTTAAGGATGGTGCAACTATCGCATTTGGTCACGGATTCAACATTCATTACGGACGTATTCACCCAGCTAAAAACATCAACGTTACTATGATCGCGCCTAAAGCACCAGGTCATACTGTGCGTTCTGAGTTTGCAAGAGGTGGCGGTATCCCAGATCTTATCGCTGTCGGTCAAGATCCAAGCGGTACAACGAAAGAGCTTGCTCTTTCTTATGCATCAGCTATCGGTGGTGGTAGAACAGCGATCATCGAAACTACTTTTAAAGATGAAACTGAAACAGACCTTTTCGGAGAGCAAGCAGTACTTTGTGGTGGAGCTACTTCACTGGTACAAGCAGGTTTCGAAACTTTAACTGAAGCGGGTTATGCTCCTGAACTTGCATACTTCGAATGTCTTCATGAACTTAAACTCATCGTTGACCTTATGTTCGAGGGTGGAATCGCTGACATGAGATACTCTATCTCTAATACAGCTGAGTATGGTGACTATGTTTCTGGTAAAAGAGTTATCAATGACGAGTCAAAAGCAGCTATGAAAGAGATCTTAAAAGAGATCCAAGATGGTAGATTTGCTAAAGACTTTATCCTTGAAGGTCAATCAGGATACCCAAGAATGAATGCTGAAAGAACAAATGCAAGAGCATCTAAAATAGAACAAACTGGTGTTAAACTTAGAGAAATGATGCCTTGGATATCAAAAAACAAAATCGTTAACCAAGACGAAAACTAATTCTTTTATTATTTGTACCCATCTCTGAAAGATGGGTACGGTCATCTAACACTTATACCTCACTGACCCAAATATTCAAACCTAAGT
>JAPHUJ010000004.1 GCA_026193735.1 Sulfurovum sp. | reverse complement strand
TTATTGAAATGTCTGCACTCAAATTAGGATATATTAATGTATGATATTAGACATTTGGAAGAAGAATGGAACAAATATAGAAAAAAAAAGTTAAGACCTTGGTATATAGTGGGACTAAGTGTTATTATTTTGAGTGTTTCGGCCGTTTTTTTTCTAAATAATGAAAAAGTAGATCTTAGAAAAGTATATACGTATTTTAAGACTTCAAAAGATACTTTAGCATTTGAAGAAAAATCGAAAGATACTTTAGTTTCGGATAAGAATAAAATTAAAAGTACCGTGTTGGTTGACAACGCCCTTGAGATGCTGGAATTAGAAGATAATGTTATTGATCTTGATGCTATGGCGGTTAAAAAGCCTCTTGATATACTTGTTGACATACCTTTACTTGAAGATACAGAAGAACCTATTGATATAGAGATGCCTGAGACTAGAAAGAAAATGCATTTAGAGATCATTGAATCAACAAGTGTGACTGCATATAAAGATGTAGAAAGGCGTTTTTTAGAATCGCATGATATTGATGATGCTTTATTTTTGGCGAAAAGTTATTATAGCAAAGGGGATTACAAAAAAGCAGAATATTGGGCATTGCAAACAAATAAACTTGATGAAGATATTGAAGAAAGTTTACTTATATTTGTGAAATCAAAAATAAAACTGGGTAAGAAAAATGAAGCAATAGCAATTTTAGAGGGATATGTAAAAAAATCGAATTCTTCTGAGGCAAAAAAATTATTATATCGTATTAAAAACGATAAATTATAAATCTATATTTAGTATTTAATGTTATACTTTATCACTTATAGAAGGGGGAGTTAAATGGTAAAACTCATTGAAATCATGCTTAAAGAAAATCTTATCACGAAAGATGCAATTTCTGCATTGGTGAAAAGCAGACCTCCTAAAAAGATATGCTTTGCAAATCTTTTATCTGAAAAAATGATTGATCTACATACTGTAGAAATATTTTTAGCTAAGAAAATAAGGCAAGGGGTAATTACCTTATCTCATCTTGAAAAAATAGAAGGGATAAATATTATTCCTATTATTGAAGAGGTGGCAAAAGCATTACACGTAGAATATGTAGATTTGGATGATATTGAAATTGATATGAAGTTGTTTTCAAAAGTTTCATATAGTCAATTGCTTAAATTCAATATTATTCCTATAGAAGAAAACGATTTAAATGTTCTTATTGTATTTGATGATCCACTCGATATGGCAGCACAAGATGCCATACAAAGACTTTTCCCGAAAAAACCCATAAGAATAGCTATTTCCAAACCATCACAAATACATCAGCATTTACAACGTTTGGAAATAAATGAGAGTATTAAAGGATTGGTTTCCGATATTCGTAAGGATTTGAGTCAAGAAGGTAAGGTTGATGAAAAGGCTAATGAATCTCCAGCGGTTTTAAAACTTATTGATGTTATTTTGAAATCAGCCATATTTATAGGTGCAAGTGATATTCATATTGAAGCAAATGAAAAAAATTGTATTATTAGAGTAAGAGTGGATGGTATATTGCGCCAAAGTTTTACTTTTGATAAAGATATCTTTAATCCATTGGCTTCAAGAATGAAACTACTTTCGAATTTGGACATAGCAGAAAAAAGAAAACCGCAGGATGGTAGGTTTTCTGCGACTGTAGCACAAAAAGATTTTGATTTTAGGGTTTCAACTCTCCCAACGATATTTGGTGAGTCTATTGTTCTTCGTATTTTGGATAAATCTAAAGCTATGATCAGGCTAGAAGATGCGGGTATGAGTAAATTTTGTTATGATAAGTTTTCTGAGTCCATTAAGGTGCCTTATGGCATTGTGTTGGTTACCGGTCCTACAGGTTCAGGTAAAACAACCACTCTTTATGGAGCGCTTAATGCGATCAAGGATGTCAAAGATAAAATTATTACAGTTGAAGATCCGGTGGAATATCAGATGGCTGGTTTGCAACAGGTACAGGTAAGAGCAAATATCGGATTGAGCTTTGCTGATGCACTTAGATCCATATTAAGACAGGATCCGGATAAGATCATGATTGGAGAAATTAGAGATAAAGAGACATTACGTATCGCTATTCAGGCTGCACTTACCGGACACCTGGTTCTCTCTACGCTTCATACCAATGATTCTATATCTGCAGTTACCAGGATCTTGGATATGGGTATTGAAGAATATCTGGTCAGTGGTGCACTGATTGCTATACAGGCACAACGATTGGTTCGTAAAATATGTACACATTGTAAAAAAGAGACAGTACTTGATCTGGCACTTCTAAAATCAGTAGAACAATATCTTCCTGAAAACCCGACTTTCTATGTAGGTGAAGGCTGTAAAGAGTGTGGACACAGCGGATATTCTGGAAGAGAAATGATATCAGAAGTTTTAACTGTCAGTGAAACATTTTCACGTATGATCGCAAGAAAAGCTTCGAAAGAAGAAATGACGAAACAAGCTGTT
>JAPHUJ010000224.1 GCA_026193735.1 Sulfurovum sp. | reverse complement strand
TCTGTTGTCTGTTGTGATAATGTATTTTGCAGGTCTGAGTCCATTTCTGTCTATGACACAAGCGATGTGACGTCCATCAGTAAGGCTCACTGCTGCTGGCCCATCCCATGGTTCAAAACAAGTACTTGCATACTCATAAAATGCTTTAAGTTCCGGATCCATATGCGGTGCATTGTGCCAAGGTGCAGGCACCATTGAACGTGCGGCTTTAAAGAAGTCCATACCATTTACACGTAAGAACTCAAAGAAGTTGTCAAGGCTTGCAGAGTCACTCATACCATCCTGTGTTACATGAATAAGTTTTTCCATTTCGGCCTCAGAAAAGACTTCACTTTTCACGCCTCTCATGTTTTTTGCCACGTTAAATCTGTTAGCAGTCACAGAGTTGATCTCACCGTTGTGTGCGATCATTCTAAAAGGTTGTGCAAGTTTCCATTGTGGCAGTGTATTGGTAGAAAATCTTTGGTGAAAAAGACAAAATGAAATTTCAAAATCTTCATTCGCAAGGTCTTTATAAAACTCTTTGATGTGCGTTGGCATCACAAGTCCCTTGTAAGATATGACTGAAGTTGAAAATGAAGGGATATAAAAAATATTGTCATCTTTTAAGGCATGTTCTATCTCTTTACGTGACAGGTATACCAGAGCTTCAAATCTCTCTGCTGCCACTACAGACTTAGGTGCGACAAACACTTGTTTCATTGTTGGTAATGAGGCAAGTGCCTGTTCACCCAAAGCTTCTACATCTGTGGGTACAGTACGTGTATAAAGTACGTTAAGTTCATTATTTGTACAGATTTTATTGATGATATCAAAGTCAGATTCGTTGTTTGAGAAAACCATTGCAACTGCATATACTTCGGGAAGATCAACACCATGTGCTGCTGCTTCTTTGTTGAAAAATGATTTAGGAAGAGAAAGAAGAAGACCTGAACCGTCTCCTGTTTTGCCATCTGCATCTATAGCTCCTCTGTGCATCATACGTGACAGTGAAGTAATAGCATCTTCCAAATTTTTGTGTGAAGGTGTATTGTCGATAGACGCTAAAAGCCCAAAACCACAATTATCCTTAAACGATGTAAATAAATCTCTCATCTTTCAACCTTAAAAAGTAATATAAACAGAACATCATAAAGTGTTCCCATAATGGGGTGGATTATACTTAAACCTTCGTTATAAAATGTTTAAGGCTTACTTCAACCGATACAGTCGTGCTTTAATTCTACGCTATTTTTAACATCCTTTTGACTATAATTAAAAAAATTTATTGGAGTGTATTATCAAAGGTTTTATACTTAGTGTCAGAAAAGCCAAAAATGAGGACTCAATAGCACTTGTTTTAAGTAGTACAGAAGTCAGAACTTATTACCGTTTTTTTGGTGCAAGACATTCTATTTTACAGCTTGGAAACCTTATAGACTTTGAAGTAGAAGGAGAAGGAAGCAGTTTTCTTCCCAGACTTCGTTCACTCTCTCATATGGGTTTTCCATGGCTCTTTGACAAAAATAAACTCTTACTCTGGCATAACTTCATTAAACGTTTTGAACCTCATCTCAAAGATACTGAAGAAGTAGAATCCTTTTACTTTGATCTACTGCTCTCTGCAGCTAGAAAATGGGATAAACAAAACCCTAAACGTATCGTCTGTGAGAGTTACATTACTTTACTTGAGTATGAAGGAAGAATGCATAATGATGAGCACTGCTACATCTGTGAGAACCGCATAGAAGAAGAGATCGCACTGATGCAATCCTTCATCCCTGCACACCCTGCATGCCTCTATAGCTCTGCCCTGCCTACCAAAAAGGTACTGGACTTCTTTAAGACTAAAAAGACGGTATTTTTAGAAGACCATGAGGTGGATCACCTCTTTGACATTGTGATGAAAGGATTCTAATATCCCCTTACTATCATTATAATCGAAAGTAAGCCCTCTCCAATGCTTCGGAAAAAGTGGGATGCGCCATAATGGTCTCTCTGGCTGAAGAGGCATTCATCTCTCCTGCAAGCGCCATCGTGACGGGAGCAATGAGTTCTTCCGCATCAGGTGCCAAGATCTCAGCACCCAAAATTAAACCTTCTGCATCTGCATATACGATCATTGAACCGCTACCTGAATGATGAAATGCGGATCCTGTAAAGTGATTTAGCGTGACTACACTCTCTTTAAAAGCAATGCCATTTTTTTCAAGTGACTGTTTGTTTTGTCCAACGGTAGCGTAACTCATCGGCAAAGTATGTATAAACCTGACCACATTGTCCAAATTAAGCTTTTTAGGCTTTTTACCCAATATCTGCATCGTCACATTCAGCACCTGTGCTCTTGCCGCATGCGCCAATTGTACTTTGCCGTTACAGTCACCTATAGCAAAATGTTTCGCCACAGTGGTCTCAAAAAAATCATCTGTTTCTATGCCTCTATCCACAGTAATGTTCTCTGTAGTGATCACGTCAGTATTTGGGTGGCGACCTGTGGCGACAAGCATCTGTTCATACTCAGTGGAAGTACCATCCGAGAAAGTGACATGCACCCCTTTTTCCGTAAGTTCAGCATTTCTGACAGAGTGGTTTTTCAGATGGGTGATACCCAGTTTTTCGATCTCTTTAACCATGGCACTTTGTATCAACGGATGAGAATGTCCTAAAAGCGTTCCCCTACGAGAAATAAGCGTTACCTCTACCCCTGAAGATGCAAAAAAACTTGCCATTTCCAAACCAATGGCACCATCACCGTAAATGGCTATATTTTTAGGCAGTTTTTGGAGTTCAAGTACTTCATCACTGGTAATGATAGACTTCCCGTCATACGCTATACCCTCAGGAATAAAAGGTGAAGACCCAGTTCCTATGACAATGTGTTCAGCCTCATATACTTTTCCCTCTATCTCAACTTTATGTGGCGCGATGACGTGCCCTTTACCCTCAATAAGCTCAAGTTGGGCACATTGTGCCGTTACTGCTTTTGTTGCACTGGCGATGAGTTTGGCTTTTTTAGCTGTGAGTGTTGGCATATCAAGCTTTATATCTCCACTAAAAACACTCTCTTTGCTTTGGCGGATCGTATTGGCATAATGTAAAAACATTTTAGAAGGTATGCACCCTTTATGAAGGCAAACTCCTCCTAGTTGATCCAGCGATGTTTCAACGAGAGCCACTTTAAAGCCATGTTTTGCTGCAACTACCGCTCCTGCATAATTGAGTCCACCTCCGATATAGATGATGTCATACATTTTAAAGTCCTAAAAATCAGATTCTATTATTATACCCTCAAACTATTATAACTATAATCCTCTCTTTCGAAAATCTGTAGAGTAAAACCAACTTAACGAGGTATAAAGTGTAAAGAAAATACGATAATATATTCAAAAGGATATGATTTTGAAAAAAATATTACTAGGTTTTTTACTGATACACTCACTTAATGCAGGAGATAAAATGAGCAATATTTACGATTTTAGCGTTAAAACCATCAAAGGAGAAGAACAGTCCATGTCGATGTACAAAGACAAAGTATTGCTTATTGTCAATGTAGCAAGCGAATGCGGATATACTCCACAATACGAAGGCTTGGAAAAACTCTACAAAGCTTACCAGAAACAAGGATTCGAGATCTTGGCATTCCCCTGTAACCAATTTGGAGGGCAGGAACCAGGTAGCCCAGAACAGATACAAAACTTCTGCAAGGTCAATTTCGGTGCCACCTTTCCCCTCTTTGCCAAGATAGATGTCAACGGAGAACATGCCCACCCTCTTTATGTCTATCTCAAAAACAAAGCACCTGGCATATTAGGGACAGAAGCTATCAAGTGGAACTTCACCAAATTCCTCATAGACAAAAAGGGTAATGTTATCACCCGTTACGGTTCTTCTACTAAACCTGAAGGGATAAGAACAGATATTGAGAAGTTATTACAAAAGTGATCATTTCTTCTATAACTCCCTAGTGGGTTGAATCTTGTTAACCACTGCATAAAGTGCCGGTAGATAGACAAGGTTAAGCACTGTACCCCAAAGTAGACCAAAGCCTATGGAAATGGCGATAGGCTGAAGGATGACTGCTTGTCCTGTTGCATAAAATATAAGTGTAAAGAGCCCAAAGAAAGTAGTAATTGACGTAATCAAAATAGGACGGAGTCTAAGTTTGGCTCTCTCATAAAATGTCTCTGCATTATGTGTACCATGAAGAAAATCAAGCATAATAATACCGTCATTGATGACAACCCCTGCAAGTCCCAACATACCAATGACCGAAGGCATAGAGAGGTTAACACCGATCAACATATGTCCTAATAATGCTCCCAACATGCTGAAAGGTATAACTGACATCACCATCAATGCATAACGAATTTTCGGGAAGATAAAAAGGAGTGTGATCAAGATCAAAAAGACTGCTATGACCAATGAACGTATCATATCATTTTTAAATTGCTGATTTTTCTCATCCTCCCCCAAGAGACTGATCTCAATACCCTCATCCCGAATCGTTTGGAGCAAAGGTTTGATCTCTTTAAGTACATCCACTGCCGTAGTCTTTTTCTTGTCTATATTTGCAAAAACTGATTTGACCGTATTGCCATCTCTTTTGTCAATTTTTTCATAGGCTCTAATCTTTTTAATATCTACAATATCGGTGAGTTTGACAAAACTTCCAGCAGGAGTCGGAATCATAAAACTCATCAAAGTCTTCTCTGAATCCTTATCTTTCGATTTTGTTCTTATTTCCATCACACCATTCTCATTGAATGTCATTGCTTTGCGGCTGTCCAGGAAATATCCGGAAAGTGTCTGTGCAATGCCTACTTCACTCAGTCCCAATTGTTCACCATAAGAGTTGATACGTAACTTATATTCCATTTTTCCAAGTTGTGCATTGTTACTCACATCTTTAACATAAGGGATCTGCAAAAGATTTTCTTCAAGTTTTTGCATAGCTTCTGCTATCTTTTGACCATCTTTACCGGAAAAATTGATCTGGATATCATTTTTGATCAATCCAGGCCTATCTTCAAGTACGGCAAGCTCTTCAAGATGATATTTCTCCATCATTGGATGTATCTCTTTTTTCAAATCTTGTGCAAGATCATAAGTATGTTTCTTTCTGATCTTTTCAGGATCATTAAACTTAAAGGAAAAATTTAAAATAGGATTCACATAGGCATCGATAAAACTCTGGGGTTCCATATCATAAAGCTCCATAGTGATATAGAGCATGTTATCTCCCTCTTCATTTTCGCCAGAAAGTGCTCTTCTGAAACCCACCACTGTAGATGTGGATTTAAGTGCATAGTACTCTTTCTTTGAAAGAACATACTTTTCCAACTCTTTAGCTATTTTCTCTGTATCTTCGATCGAAGTATCCACAGAGCTTTTACCTGTAATATAAAGATAGTTACCATCAAAACCAGGGAAAAATTGAAAATTGAGCATCTTGATCGTCAATACAGTTAAAATAGGTATCACAACAACAAATGTAAACAAAAACATATATTTAAAACGGATCATAAGATGCAATAACACTTCATATTTCTCTTGCAATGGATTCCAATTGATAAAGTTTTTCTGCTTTTTGAGTAACTCTTCGGCATGCAAAGGTAAAAAGAAAAAACTTTCAAGGAGAGATCCCAGAAGAATCATAACCACTGTAATAGGAATGAGAACGATGAAGTTTTTGATTTCTCCAGTGAGCATGAACAAAGGAAGAAAAGCTGCAATGGTTGTCAGTGTTGCAAGGGTGACGGGTAAGATCATTTCTTTGAGCCCTTTGTACACTGCCTCTTTTACAGGTACCCCTTCATTCATATGGCGCTGGATATTTTCAGAAACAACAATGGCATCATCCACAACGATACCTATGACAATCAACCCTCCCAGCAAAGAAACGATATTGATAGAATATCCCATAAAGTAAAGAAACATGATCCCTATTGCAAACGAGATAGGGATACCCATCGCCACAATAGATGCGATACGCACATTGATGAGCAATGCCATAGAAAGAAACACCAGTATCAATCCAAACATCAGGTTTGAAATGACCGTATCGAGCCTGTCTTTAACCGGTTTAGAACTGTCTTGATAAAAATCAAAATAAATCTCAGGGAATTCTTTAGATAGTTTCTCTTTGGCATAGTTTTTTAGCTCTTGAGAAATGTCCATTGCATTTCCTTCAGCAGCTTTTGAGATCACTAGAGTGATGTTTTTACGTCCATTAAAGGTTGAGAGCGTTGTATTTTGAGGGTAAGAGATCTCTACCTTCGCAACATCACCAAGTCTGACTTGTTTCTCTCCTATCTTGATGAGACTAGACTCCCATTCTTCTTTGTTTTCTTTCCCATTCACTGTAGAGAGAAAAATGTAATTTCCCCCCTGCTCTATATCACCTATAGGATAAATATAAGAGAGTTTTGAGATCGTATCGATAAGTACAGAAGGATCCAATCCATATGCTCTGACAGCTTCTTCATTTATCTGTACAGAAACTTCCTGATCGGCATCTCCATAGATCTTTACTTCACTCACATAAGGATTTCTGGCGATTCTGGATTTGATCTCTTTTGCGACTTCTATCAATTGACCATTATCCATATGCTCGCTTGAAAGAGAAAGTCTGATAAGTGGTCTATTGTGTATCAATATCTGCGCCGTGGGTTCTGTCATATCTGAAGGGAGATATTGCCTGCTACGTGCTATGGCATCTTTAGCTTTATTGAGTGCATCTGTTTTGTCTGCACCCTCCGTAAGATTCAGAACGATAGAAAAAGTACCTGACTTGATAACTGTCTCTATCTTATCTATACCCTGTATGTTGCCCAGTTCATCTTCGATGTCACGAACTGCCATTTTATCAAGGCTGTCAGCACTGGCACCGGCATAACCACCGGAGATAGCGATCTTATCTAAGGCAATTTCTGGAAAAAGTTCTTTGGGAATGTTTTGATATGCATTGATCCCCAGAAAAAGAATGAAAAAAAGAAGCACATAGTTAAGACTTTTATTTTGTATAAAGTAGTTAATGATTCTCATCATGATCGATCCTTGGATAAAGTCTTCGCTTATGTACTTGCTTACTTAGATCATATTTCTATCATCTAAATCTAAAAAAATATGATTTACAGTTTTTTCAAAAATGCGGAAATAATAAATATCATAGTCCCATTTACACGACCTTGAATGTGTGTCGGATCACCTGGTACCATACGGATATTTTTTACTGTTGTACCTTGCTTCGCTGTAAATCCTGCACCTTTAACTACAAGGTCTTTGATAATGCTCACAGAGTCACCCTCTACCAGGATAGTACCATTGGCATCACGTGTCGGTTCCTGCGTTTCATTTGCCAAACCTTCTTCTGCCCATGCTCTTACATCATCTTCAAGGTACAGCATATCAAGTTGATCCTGTGCACCCAGTTGTGTCAAAAGTCTAAATGCCATTACTTGTACTGCGGGTTCTGTACTCCACATACTGTCATGTAAACAGTTCCAGTGTTTTTCGTCGCTTGTTGGATCTTCTATAGATGCCGCACACGTACTGCAAATAACAATAGCTTCATCTTTGGGTGCCACCGTATAAGATTCCAGTCCTTCTTCCGAACCACACAACTCACACTTACCGCCACTTCTCTCCATCAATGCCTTATTTATACTCATTTTTTTCCTTTAAACCATTTAATTCATGACATTTTATCTAAAAATTCATATACAAAGCGTGTAAGTCACTGTAGAAGTTTTTAGAAGTATCTCTTTAGGACTGCCATCCTCTATGATCTTTCCATGTCCCAGAACCAATATACGATCAGCAAGATGATGTGAAACATCAGCATCATGGCTTACCATGATAGTAGTTGTACCAAACGTTTTATGTAGTTTGAGTATCTCATTTTGTAGCTTTGTTCGCATAGCAGGATCAAGCGCCGAGAGAGGCTCATCCATGAGTAAAAGCTTAGGCTTTTTCATCATTGCACGACAAAGACTGACCCTTTGTTTCTGTCCACCACTGAGATCTGTTACATTACGTGATGCCAGTCTGCTAAGTTCTGTCATTTCAAGAAGTTCTTTGGCCAGTGCCTTATCCTCATTTACAAACAACAAATTCTCTTCTACACTCATGTTCTCAAACAGCGCATAGTCTTGAAATACAAACCCTATCTCTCTTTGTTGAGGAGGGAGCATTTTTTGTTTCTCTAACCAAAGTACGTCTTCCACAGTGATGTTACCTTCTGCTTTTTCCAATCCTGCCAACACTCTAAGTAGTGTTGTTTTGCCCGAACCACTTTCACCCATCAGTGCGATAAACTCGCCTTTTTGTATGTCTAACGTTACATCAAGACTCATATTACCCTGACTGCCATGCAGTTCTTTATGTATATCTATCTGTATCATTAAAGAACACCTATCTTACGCTGACTGTGGTTAAAGATATATACTGCCAAGAGTACAAAAAAGCTCATCAAGACCATCAAAGCACTATAGATATGTGCTTTCCCATACTCCATTACTTCGACCATCTCATAAATAGCCACTGAAGCCACTTTCGTCTCACCTGGGATACTTCCCCCTACCATGAGCACTACGCCAAACTCACCTACTGTATGTGCAAAGGTGATGATGAGTGCAGTGATGAGTGAAGGTTTGATGTTTGGCAGTGCCACCTTGAGAACAGTTTGAAGCTTACTCTTTCCTGCTAGATATGATGCTTCTAACATATGTTTGTTCAAAGACTCAAATCCACTTTGCAAAGGTTGTACCATGAAAGGCAGTGAGTAGAAACAACTTGCCACAACCAAGCCGCTAAAAGAAAAAACCAATTTGACACCAAAAATATCCTCAAAAAAAGCCCCTACTACAGAGTTTGGAGACAATACAACCAAGATATAAAATCCTAAAACAGAAGGAGGAAGTACGATGGGAAGTGCCGTTATAGCTTCTACAAAAGGTTTGGTTTTTGAATTGGTTTGAGAGAGATACCATGCCAAAGGTAACGAAAGTGCAAATAAGATCAGTGTCGTTATACTTGCCAGTTTAAATGAAAGTAAAAACGGTGCAAACTCAATCATACAAAACACCTTCTCTTTTCATAAAAAATATTTTGTCGTGGCGAACGCCCTTGAAAGCGAAGCGATTCACGAGCCACGACGATTTTTCCCTACTTTTTCTAAAAAAGTAGGGAAAAAATGCAAATAATAAAACCTCAACATTCAAAATAAAATTTTTCATAAAAACC
>JAPHUJ010000216.1 GCA_026193735.1 Sulfurovum sp. | reverse complement strand
ATCTATTTTAAACAATTTGCAAGAACAAATAAAATATTAGTAGGTAAGGATACAAGACGCAGCGGTTATATGATAGAGAATGCGATTGTCTCAGGTTTGACTGCTGTGGGGTTTGATGTAATTCAAATAGGGCCAATGCCCACGCCAGCCATAGCATTTTTAACAGAAAATATGCGTTGTGATGCAGGGATTATGATTTCGGCAAGTCATAACCCTTATTATGATAATGGCATTAAGTTCTTTGACTCGTATGGAAATAAACTGAACAGTGACAAAGAAAAGGAGATAGAAGCTATCTATGAAGATGATACACGTATAGAGATGGCACAAGTGACAGGGAAAGAGATAGGAAAATCAAAAAGAATAGATGATGTGGTAGGTCGATACATTGTACATATCAAAAACTCTTTTCCTGCTGCAGCTACTTTATGGGGCAAGCGAGTAGTGATCGACTGTGCAAACGGGGCAGGGTATATAGTAGGTCCTACAATATTACAGGAACTTGGTGCTGATGTTGTGGTGCTGGGAGACAAACCTAATGGATTTAATATTAATGAAGGATGTGGTGCAATGCACCCTGAGTATTTGGCAAAAGCAGTACTTGAGTATCGTGCAGATGTCGGGATAGCACTTGATGGGGATGCTGATAGGCTTGTGATGGTAGATGAAAATGGTGAAGTGGTTGATGGTGACAAGCTGATGGGAGTACTTGCCGTACATCTTAAAAATCAAGGTACGCTCAAAGGCGGGGGAATGGTTGCTACAGTGATGAGTAATCAAGGACTTGATGAGTATCTTGCGGCACAGGGACTTACATTATACCGTTCTGCCGTGGGTGATAAAAATGTAGTGGAAATGATGCAAGAACACGGTATGAATTTTGGTGGAGAACAGAGTGGACACGTGATCTTCTCGGATTATGCAAAGACTGGAGATGGTATCTCCAGTGCATTGCAGGCTTTGGCATATTTGGTAGAGACAGGGAAAAAGGCAAGTGAAGCATTTAACCCGTATGAGTCGTACCCTCAGCTTTTAGTGAATCTTCTGGTACACGAAAAAAGAGATCTTGATACCATCGATGGGATTGATGCACTGAAAACAAAAATCGAAAGTCTAGAAATGAGACATCTTTTCAGATACTCTGGGACAGAAAACAAAATCCGTCTTTTGCTTGAGGGAAAAGATGAAGCAAAACTTGAAGAGATGATGGAAGAGTGTAAAACATTCTTTAAAGGGGCATTGGCCTAATGAGGGTTTTTGCTGTCTTTTTTCTGGTCCTTTTGGGCACGTTCATTATAGATCAGAATATAAAATCACTCTTTGTTGAGGGGTATTATCGTGCGGGAGACTGTATAGACCTTGAGCTTCACTACAATAAAGGTGTGGCATTCTCTATGTTTGCATTTCTTGGACCTTATCTTAAATGGATACAGGCATTGTTTGTGCTGGGCATGCTTTTCTTTGTTTTAAAAGAAGGATATATTAAACGTTATGCATTTCCGATAGGATTACTTATCGGGGGTGCATTGGGTAATGTATATGATCGTTTTGTACATGGGGGTGTGGTTGACTATGTCGCTTGGCATTGCGGCTTTAATTTTGCGGTGTTTAATTTTGCGGATATTGCCATAGATGTTGCTGTTGCGTGGATACTTGTCATGGTGTATTTTTTCAAAGAAGATCCTGAAGAGAAATGAAAATAGTTTTTTTCAACAGACGTTATTGATTTATTTTGAAGTAACACATTGAGTCTAACGTACCTTAAGGTATAATCTTTCTATGAAAAAATTAATGATTTATAGTGTATTGTCCGTGGTATTGGGATTTATGGTTTTCTTTGGTGCAAAGGCATATACCCAAGCGAAACTTTATGAAGAAACTACCACAGAACTGGTTTCTTATCAGGATGCAGGGCAACAGGCAAGTCTCCAACTTGAAAAGTTTGCAAAACGATTGTTGGGGGACCTGTACGAAGATGCACAAAAGATCAATCTTGATAAGATTCGTGCAAAACAAGAAGCTGCCATGCATAAGGCCCAAGAGTATACCCTTTACTTTATGTACCTGCTCGCTGCTATGTTACTTATTTCTTTTTTTGTTTCTTTACGGGCATTTACGCTGTTTGGCTCTTTGTCTGCTATGGTGACGCTTGTCTTCGGGCTCATTACACCTGTGTTGATGGTTACCATTCATAAAGAAGTCGAATATCTAGGCGACATAGTGCTCTCTTTTGAATCCAAAGGGGTCATCGGGTCTATAGCAAAACTTTATGAAAGCGGAGATGTGATCGTTGCTATAGTCATACTGCTCTTTTCTGTTGTGACACCTGTGCTTAAAGTGTTCTCTTTGCTTGTTGTCTCTGTATTTATGGAAAGTAATTTTGCACATGGCATCGTCAAGTTCTTTAAGATGATAGGAAAATGGTCGATGGTGGATGTCTTTGTAGTAGCGGTTTTTTTGGTGTATCTAACAGCAAACAAAGGGGATGTAAGCCGTGCTGAAGTTGAAGCAGGTCTTTATTTCTTCTTGGCGTACGTGATAGTATCTATGTTGGTGAGTTTGAGTGCCGATAAGATGTTATCCGCTAATAAAAATGTATATTGAGCAAAGCTGTATGGCGAGTTAAATCACCATATCCACAGCATCATGATCTTGACAGTATTTAAAAATACGATCTCTCTCTTCCTTTGTTTCTACTGTACAACTGGCGTTATAGGTATGAAACTTACCTGTTCTTGATATGTTGCCTAAAGAGCAAAGGTGTTCTTTCTCTCCCATCGCTTCCTTGATGCAAGCCAAAAGCGCTTCCTTATCTCTGCCAATGAGTTTAAATCCCCATCGGGTTGGATATTCTATCTTTGGTTTTTCTGGTGTTTTGTCATCTAAAATCATTTGTACTCCTCTTGAAACTTAAGCGCGATTAAAATCGCCACTCTTGCCACCGGATTTATTTTCCAGTTGAACATTTTTAATGATCATGCCTTTGTCGATTGCTTTAAGCATATCATAAATGGTCAGTAGCCCTACGCTTACTCCAGTGAGAGCTTCCATCTCTACTCCTGTT
>JAPHUJ010000305.1 GCA_026193735.1 Sulfurovum sp. | reverse complement strand
TTGAGCTAGGTGCGAAAACTGTACTGATAAAGGGTGGACATAGTCAAGATGAGGAGTATGCTACAGATTATTTAGTGGAACAACCTTCTATCATAGTACCATTCAGAACAGCTCGACTGCAGACTGTACATACACATGGTACAGGCTGTGTGCTTTCATCAGCTATAGCCACAAGTTTGGCAATGAATGAGAATTTGGAAAGAAGTGTCCAGCTTGCTAAAGATTTTTTATATCGACATTTACATACAGCTTCTAGTATCAAATTCAAATATCATACACAAAATGATACAAGAAAAGAGCCCCTTGTTTAAATAAGACTAAAATAGTCTTATTTAAGGATTATTATAGGTTATTTTTTGTATAAGTAGTTATCAATCTCTCGGGGTGCTGAAAAATCTTTATTGATTCCTAAGCTGAGATAGCGCAAAAGCTTGACCCGTCGAACTTGAACTGGCTAATACCAGCGTAGGGAAGAGAATCGTACATAATCTACTTTGATAAATTATTTATCACTTTTATATACTTCTCCTCCTTTTTCATATTACATATTTTAAGGGGAATACAATGAAAACAAAAATTTTAACCGGTTCGATTATTGCTGCCTATGCATTATTGAACACAGCTGCATTTGCAGACGAGGCAACACTTGATCCTATTGTTGTAAGTGCTGACTTTAGGGAAGCAAAACTCTCTGAAACAACCAATAGTGTATCAGTAATAGGTGAAGAAGAGATTTATGATAAAACATCGGCTGCTTTTGAAGAGGTTATAGGGAAAGCACCAAATGTAAACTTTACTAGCGGTGGATCACGTGCACATCATATTCAAATACGTGGTATTGGTGAAAGATCACAATTTCAATATCCATTGAATCCATCTGTTGGTCTTTATGTTGATGGTATGGATTTTAGTAATAGTGCCCTTGCTGCTACATTATTTGATGTAAAGCAGATAGAAGTTTTAAAAGGTCCTCAGGGAACTACTTTTGGTGCATACGGTATGGCAGGTGTAATAAACGTTCAAAGTAATGAGCCGACAAAAGAAACTGAGGGACATCTTGAGGCAACAGTAGGCAACTATAATACCAAAGCATTTGGGGCTGCTGTAGGTGGTACTTTGATTGAGAATACTCTGCTTGGTAGAATCTCTGTATATAAAAATAGCAGTGATGGTTTTATGGAAAATAGTTATTTAAATGCAGATGATACTAATAATATAGATGAACTGACTACAAAAGCACAATTACGTTGGTTGGCATCAGATAATCATACAATCGATTTGAATTATATGTATATGGACGTAAATAACGGCTATGATGCATTTACACTTGATAATTCTAGAATTTCACATTCTGATGAACCAGGAGATGATATATTAAAAACGAATGCAATTATGTTGAAATCAACGTATCAAATAAATCCTAAAATGCATTTGATAAGTAAACTTGACTGGAGTGATTCAGATAGTAAATATAGTTATGATAATGATTGGTCCTATGCTGGAGAGATTGTAGATGGAGTTGAACAGTATATAGGGAGTGACTCATATACAAGAAATGTAAAAAATGTAGCTGTAGATGTACGGCTTGTATCTGATGAAGATGGACGTATTTTTAATGATACTACTGATTGGACAGTTGGTGTGTATCATCAAGACAAGAAGCAAACATTAGATAGATTAGAAAAATATGAAGAAACTGGTTGGATTGAATCTACCTCTCTTATAACAGAATATAAAACAAAATCTACAGCTCTTTATGGGCAACTTGATACAGCTCTATCTTCAAAGTTAACGTTAGTATCTGGCTTAAGACTTGAAAATTGGGATGCTAAATATTCAGATAATCAATTT
The DNA here is from genome assembly GCA_026193735.1 of Sulfurovum sp. Classification (GTDB taxonomy): domain Bacteria; phylum Campylobacterota; class Campylobacteria; order Campylobacterales; family Sulfurovaceae; genus Sulfurovum. Next base: position 611 of record JAPHUJ010000305.1, on the reverse strand, counting down.
TGGGTTGGAGATGATGGATTTGGTCCATATACTGATGAGACGAATGTTAATATTAATCATGATGAGATTCTATATGGAGGTAAATTAGGTTTAAATTATCAACATGATGAAAATACTTTACTCTATACGGCTTTATCTAGAGGATATAAACCAGGTGGTGTGAATATTGATGCATATTTACCTTCTGAACTTAAAACATATGAAACTGAAATATTATGGAATCTTGAAGCAGGTGTAAATTCAAGCCATTTCAATGATAAGCTAAAAAGCCGTTTGAATATATTTTATGCTAAAAGAAAAGATCAGCAGATTGAGACATCTATACAAGATGGGGCTAGTTTTACAGAGTATTTATCAAATGCTGCAAAAGGGCATAATTATGGACTTGAGTCAGAGATTGATTTTTACCCAACAGATACATTACACTTTTACTCAAATATAGGATTACTACAAACAGAATTTGACGAATATAATAATCCAGATCCTGATGCTAATGACTTAGAAGGCAGAGCACAAGCACAATCACCAAATTACCAATTCAATGTGGGACTAGATTACAATTTTGCTTCTAACTGGACTATCAATACGAATATAGAAGGGAAAGGTGATTA
>JAPHUJ010000184.1 GCA_026193735.1 Sulfurovum sp. | reverse complement strand
TCATTCCTATACTTCTAATGGTCTCTTTTTTTACATCAGATACAGATTCTGTTTCTGTACTTCTTGTGAGTACATTAGTGAGTGCTGCAATCGTATTTTTGATTCTTTTTCTTGTAGGTAAATATTTTCTTGAACGCTTTTTTGACTGGATCATGTCCGCAGGTTCAGAAGAGATCTTCCTTGTAGCTGTACTGCTTGGTGTGATCAGTGCTTCATTCTTGGCGGATGCATTTGGATTTTCCTACTCTTTAGGGGCTTTTATTGCAGGGATGATGATAGCAGAAACAAAATATCGTTATCGTATCGAAGCAGACCTTATACCATTTAGAGACATACTTTTAGGGGTGTTTTTTGTCACGATCGGGATGCTTATTGATTGGCATTCTCTTGTGAATTATGGACATATTATCTTGGGATTACTTGTGGGTATTATGTTAGTTAAAGGTTTACTTATCTTTGGTCTTTTGCAGTTTTTTGTACAAAAAAGAACAGCACTTAAAACAGCATTTGCCCTTTTTCAGGTAGGAGAGTTTGCTTTGGCAGTTTTTGCGATTGCAAGGACTCATGATCTTATTACTAATGAACTGAGCCAAATTATGATCATTACGATCGTACTTTCTATGATAGTTACTCCTTTTGTATTAAAAAACATTAAACAACTTGCCGATATGCTTACTAAAGAACCTGATACACTACGTGATCGCGCACTTGAGGATGCTGCCTATAAAGATCACATTATTGTATGTGGTTATGGACCTATAGGAGAAAAACTTGTAAAAAAGTTTAGAGAAAGAAAATTACTCTATGTTATCCTTGAGCATGATATTAAAATAGTGGATGCAGAGATAGCTAAAGGTGAGAAGGCTATATATCTTGCCAATGCAGCACAAAAAATGGTCTTGTCTCATTTTAATGTAAATGACTGTACCGCGATCATTGTGACCATAGAGAATGAAATACAGAGACAATTGATCTGTGAAAATATCACTTCATTTAATCCAGAGATCAATAGTATCGTAAAAGTAAATAACAGTGTGGAAGAAGAAGTGATCTCATCATTGGGTATCAAACATATCATCAATGGCAGAGATACCATTGCTGAGATGTTGGCAGAAGAAGCATTAGGCTGCCATCTTAAAATAAAAGAATCATAAAAGGATTCTACAACTTTTTATGATATTGTTTTACTTCTCTTCGTTTTCTGCAAGTTTTTCTATAAGCTTCACCATCAACCTTACTCCTGCACCAGAAGCACCATGAGGGTTTTCACCCCATGCATGTTCTACAAATGCAGGTCCTGCGATGTCTATGTGTGCCCATTTGTCTTTGTGGTCTTCGTCTATGAACTCAGAGAGAAATTGACCCGCTGTGATAGCACCACCGTAACGTGTATTTGAAATGTTACAAATGTCTGCTATTTCAGATTTGATGGTCTTTTTTAGGTAAGGATTAAAGTCAAGAGCAGTTGCTAATTCACCAGCATTTTTAGCTTCTTTCACGACAAGTGATCTGACCTCTTCGGAATTACCCATAACACCGGAAGTATAGTGTCCTACACCAACGACACAAGCACCCGTAAGTGTTGCAAAGTCAAAGAGATAGTCTGATTTTACCTCTTGTTGTGCATAACAGAGTGTATCTGCAAGGACTAAACGGCCTTCTGCATCTGTGTTGCGTATCTCGATTGTCTTACCATTTTTAGCTACGAGTACATCATCCGGCTTGTAGGCATCTCCTCCTATCATGTTTTCAACCGCACCGATGAATCCATGCACTTCTATAGGTAAATTCATTTCAGCAATGGCTTTCATGATACCCATAACCGCAGAACCACCACTTTTATCTGATTTCATTGTTACCATATAATCAGCAGGCTTAAGGCTAAGTCCACCACTGTCATATGTTAGTCCTTTACCTACAAGTGTAACGACTTTTTTGGCACCTTTTGGTTTGTGTGTAAGGTGTATCACTCTTGGCTTATGACGGCTTGCACGTGCAACAGCAAGGAGTGTTTCCATCTTTTCTTTACGAAGCTCTTTTGGTTTCAATACTTTACATGTAAGTCCTGTATCTTCAGCCATCCCTTCTGCAATACTTGCCATGACCTCTGGGTAACAGTCATCAGGTGTTGTATTTACAATGTCACGAGTGAAGTTCGTAGCATCTGCGATGATCTGTGCTTTATGCATCACAGCAGAAGCTTTTTCTATATCAATACTCAGTTCAGAGTATTCTTCAAGTGAAACACTGATGTGTTTAACAGGGTTTTTACTTTTTTTACTTTTGTATGTCTCAAAACTATAGGCTCCCAGGATAAACCCTTCTATCATTGCACGCAATGTGTAAGTACACCCTTTATTTGTGTAAGTTGCAACTTTGATAGATTTGTATTGTGTACCTTTGAGTGCTTTTATGGCAGATGCTGCAGCAGTCCTTATAGCAGTGCTGGCTAAAGATCCTGCACCTACATAAAGTCTGTCTTGACCCGGAAGTAAACAAGTTTCATCTTGTTCTGCAGAAAACCCTGCTTTTTTTAAGAGTTTTTTGTCTTGTACAAAACGATGTTTTGTATCATTGTTTACAACGATAATGACTTCTATGTCACTACTTATGTCAGTTACAGGTAATGCTGTTAATTCGAAATTCATTTTATAATCCTTAAATTAATTAAATTGGTCTTTTAAAATATCTTTAGCTTGTATCATATCTTTATCACCGCGTCCGGAGAGATTGACCAAGATAGTTTTACCTTTTATTTCTTCTGGTTTCATTTTCTTGAGATACGCTATTGCATGAGAACTTTCAAATGCAGGGATGATACCCTCTGCCTGTGAAAGCCATACAAAGGCATTTAAGGCTTCATCATCGGTGATGTAGTCATAGGTGACTTTTCCTTCATCTTTTAAGAATGCATGCTCCGGTCCTATACCCGGATAGTCCAGTCCTGCAGATATGGAGTGTGCTTCCTGTACTTGACCATCTTCATCCTGCAGAAGGTAACTCAGTTGTCCGTGAAGTACACCGGGGCTACCTTTAGCAAGAGAACATCCATGTTTGGAGTCCAGCCCGAGTCCACCAGCTTCTATACCGATACACTCTACGCTTTCATCTTCTAAGAAGTGGTTAAAAATACCCATGGCATTAGACCCCCCACCGATACAGGCGATGACTTTGTCTGGCAAACACCCCTCAACTGCTTGAAGTTGCGCTTTGGCTTCCCACCCGAT
>JAPHUJ010000265.1 GCA_026193735.1 Sulfurovum sp. | reverse complement strand
TGTTATCTATATTTTATCTTTTGACAAAGTAGTTAAACAAGAAGCGGTCAAACATCCTCTTTCAAGGTCCATATTTTCCACATATGTCATACTGCTTATCTTGGCTTACTTTACAGAAGGTGTTGGGTTTGTCGTTCAAGGCACATTTTTACCGGACATCATCAATTCACTGGAGGGTTTAAAAGGGGTTGGAAATCTTGGTTGGCTCATCGTTGGAATCGCGGGCATCCCCTCTTCCATACTTTGGATGAGATGGGCTCACTACTATGGCAGTGTCAATGTCATTATCATTGCTATGGCTTTACAGATAATAGGCATACTTATACCTGCACTCAGTACAAACATCTATTTAAACTTACTTAGTGGTGCTCTGTACGGCAGTACCTTCATAGGACTTGTAGCACTCTTTTTGAACCTCGGTGGTAAATTGGCTGGTAAAAACCCCGTAGTGCTCATGGGCTCCATGACAGCAGCCTATGGCATAGGACAAATTGGTGCACCACTTTACAGTGTTGCATTCATAGAACATTTTGGCAATTACAACACTACGCTTTATGTGACAGCATTTATTGTTTTACTGGGAATAGTATTTTTGTTGTTTGCAAAAAGATTGGAAAAATAAAGTAGTTCAAATAGATTTTGATTTCTTGATATTTATTTACCCAAGTCTTAAGAAAATTATTAGGCTTTGATAGCTATACTCAATCAAAATAATATAATAATAAGGAAAAATCATGAAAAGAAGAGATGTATTAAAGGTTGCAGGTATAGCTGTTGCAGCAGTGGCTGTAGGAGCTCAGGCAACGGAAGTAACTCCTGCCATGAACCGTATGGAAATGAAACCTGAAAATGCTGAAAAACCAACCGGTTTTGAACTTAAACATTTACCGCAGATCACAGTAAAAGACAAAGATGCAAAGGGATACACTAACGTAGAGATCACCATTGGTCAAGGAGGTATCATTCATCCTAGTACACCTGACCACTGGATAGACTTTATCTCTTTATATGCAGATGACAAACTTGTGGGGAGAAGTACACTTGAAGCAGAGATCTCAAGAGGTGTTGCGGTTTTTGCAGTTAAACTTGATAATGTAAAAACACTTACATCAAAAGCAGGTTGTAACTTACACGGTATTTGGACAGCTTCAGTTACACTATAAATACTTTCGTATATGTATTGAAATCGGTTCTGTTTTTTTGAAACTTATGTTTTTGGATGAACCGATCACCACCCTATATATTTCTTATTTTATATGTATTCCATTTTAACGAGAAAAGTTTAATTAATATTAATATAGAGGAGAGGAGAAAAATTTATTATAATGAAGAAAATAAAAATAGGCTTTATTATAATTGTTGTTCTTGCACTTATATCCTATATAATCACCTATACAACATCTCAATCTAATATAGGGACATTCCACCCTGATAGAACCAGATTTGTTGATAGAGTTGGTGAGAATATATTGTACAGAGGAAATATACCTATTCTGCATAAGACATTTGCCCTACCTGAAGTGCTTGCGTCTATGGTTTTACCCTCCAGTCGTAATACGCCTGTAAATCCAAAGGCAACGGCACCAACCAGCATTCCTTATCCACATCTGTTTATAGACTTTAATTTACTTACTAAATTTGGAAGAGAAGGCACTGCTTTGGGTATTGAGGATCACTTTTTTATTGATAACGCTGTAGGTAATCTAGTTCATTATGAATTGCACAGACTCCTATTTAAAGGCCTTATTATGAGAGATGTTGGTCGTATTTATGACCAAGTAATCACTGACCTTCGTCAACAGTTGATTCATACTGGTAATTCTCCCCGTATTATTTATGTACATTGTAAAGCTGGGTTAGATAGAACTGGCACTGTAATTGCTGGCTATGCAATGAAATATTTAGGATATTCATATAATGAAGCTCTAGCCATTAACATAACTCAAGGGCTTAGCAGAGCACCAGACTTTTATGCAACCATAGGCATCAAGGAGTATGCTCGTTATTTAAGAGATACCATAGGTATAAAAACAATAGGAGCAGTACCTGATTAATTAGAGATTTTTATTCATATCATTTTTTGGATCATCACTCCTCTTATCATTTAGTTTTTTCACACATTTACTATTAACTCTAACTTTCATACTCACTTCATACTTTTAGATTACCATGCAACCATCATAGAATCAAAGGAATATACATGATGAAATTAAAATATTTAAGCCCATGGCTTATAGGAACAACTCTCTTGGTAACTCAAGTACATGCTGATATGACGGAACAGATACTATCTGAAATTGCAAGCGGTGAAAGAAGTATCCGACCTGAGATTCAATCACTGAAAAGTGTCCAGGTTCCGGAACCTGCAGATTTAGATCTTTATGTAAAAGACAAGAAGAATGCTATTGCTTTAGGTAAAGCGCTTTTTTGGGATATGCAACTAGGAAGTGATGGAGCTACTGCTTGTGCCTCATGTCACTTTAGTGCCGGTGCAGATAATCGTGCCAAAAACCAAATAAACCCTGGTTTTGCACGTTCAAATCAAGATGGGACATCTAACTACAGTAATGAGTTTGATACTGATAAAGGTCCAAATTATCACTTAAATACATCAGATTTTCCACGTCACGTTAAGGCAGATCCAAAGTTGTTTATTTCAAATGTGCTACGTGATACAGATGATGTTGTAGCTTCTCAAGGTGTACACTATTCTTTATTTACTGAAGCAGGTGAAGAAGAACTTCTTCCAGATCCAGACGGATTTGAAGTAGGTGGCACAAATACAAGACGTGTTCAAGCTCGAAATTCACCTAGTGTTATCAATGCAGTATTTAATCATCGCCAGTTTTGGGATGGTCGAGCAAGCAATATCTTTAATGGTAAAAATCATCTTGGAGATGCAGATAAGAGCGCTCTTGTATATCAAGTAGTTAATGGCAAACTTACCGGCACTAATGTCAGCATCGATAATGCATCTTTAGCATCACAAGCTACAGGTCCTATACTTAGTAATATTGAGATGTCTGCCGATGGAAGAACATGGACAGATGTGGGAGTTGAAATCTTAAGTACGAATGCTGGAACCTCTCAACTGCAGAGTGAGAGAGTTGCTGCAAGAACACGTCAAATTTTAGCGGCCAATCCTTTGGCTTTACAAAAAGTTTCTCCTACAGACAGTGTCTTGGGTAAACTCGTAGATAAAAAAGATGGAACAGGCTTGAGTGTAGCAAGCTATTCTCAGATGATAAGTGCTGCTTTTCAACCTGAGTGGTGGAACTCAAATGAAACAATCACTTTAGATGATGAGACGAGTCATACTCAGATGGAGATGAACTTTTCACTCTATTTTGGTTTAGCGGTTCAACTGTATGAAGCAACACTTGTTTCTGATAACACACGTGTTGATCAATACTTAGAAGGTGATACTTCTGCTCTAACCCAGCAAGAGATAGTCGGTTTTCATTTAGCTGATGTTGAAGCACGTTGTCTTAATTGTCACGGCGGAAGCGAACTTACTTTCGCATCTGTAGGCCGTATCAAGGTACAAGGTCTTACACGTAACCGAAAAGGTGATCTCATCGATGAAGGATTCAATAATATCGGTGTGCGCCCTACCTTAGACGATCTTGGTGTTGGTGGAACTGATCCTTATGGAAATGCTTTGGGTTATGCGCGTCAAACGCAACTAGGCCTGTATGATAACCCCAATATAGATGATACAGAAGAACTTACTGCTGATCTTGGAAATGATGGTGCCTTCAAAATCCCATCACTAAGAAACATTGAATTAACCGCACCGTATTTTCATAATGGTGGAGAAAGCACGCTTGAAGATGTTATAGATTTCTACTTCCGTGGTGGTAACTTTAGAACCTTTGATGCAAATTTATCACATCCAATTATTGGATACTCAGCAGATAGAAGAAGCGAATCACTAATCACTGGTTTAGGAATCTTAACAGGAGATCTGCTTGACTCAGGACCAGGTTTAGATGATGCAGATAAAGCAAGTCTTGTAGCATTTTTAAAAGCCTTAACAGATGATCGTGTTTTATATAGTAAAGCGCCTTTTGATCATCCTCAGTTGTTTGTTCCAGCTGGACATATAGGTGATACTATCTCTGTTGAATCCGATGCAAACGGACAGGCAAAAGATATTTTAGTTGAAATTCCAGCTGTTGGTGCAGAAGGTGGGGATCCCCTTCCAACATTCAATCAAAATTTAGTACCTACAACTTCAGTATCAGCATCTGAGTAATCTCTTCAAGATGTAGCACCTGCATCTTCAGGTGCTAGTAGTAGCGCTAAAGGAGGTTGTACTTACAATCCTAACAGTAAGAACCTTGATATGACATTCTTATTTATGCTAGCTTTAGGACTACTTTATCCATTTAGACGAAGATTTTTAAAATAATCTCTTCGTTGAATCTTCCTGTGGAATAATTCCCAAACCCTTCATAATGATATAGTATAAATTTTCCCTTGTTCCATCTCTAGTAAGATGGAATGCATAGGTATTCATAAATATATTCACAATTTTGCTATAATTAAAAAAAAGGCTTTGTATGAAATACTTTCTGTCTCTATTTTTTATTACCCTCACTTTACATGCCGGCGAAGCACAAGCTATCATCAAAAAACTTGAAAAGAACCTCCGTGGTGATTACATGTATGCAACTATGAAGATGATCGTCACAAGTAAACGGGGACAGCGCACTGTTGAGATAGAGTCTTGGTCGGAAGGTAATGAAAAGAGCTTCATCAAAATACTCTATCCTAAAAAAGACCAAGGCATTACTTTTTTAAAGATAGACACACAAATGTGGCAATATATCCCCAAGATAGAACGTACCATCAAGATACCGCCATCTATGATGCTCCAAAGCTGGATGGGGAGTGACTTTACCAATGATGATATGGTCAAAGAGAGCTCTTTGGAAGAAGATTACAATGCAAAACTTCTCTCAAAACAGGGAAATGATGCTACATTAGAGCTGATCCCAAAACCCAACGCTGCTGTGGTCTGGGGAAAGATCATTATCGATGTTGACCTTAGAAATGCTGTACCGCGCAAAGAAACCTATTATGATGATATGATGCAAAAAGTAAGGATCATGACCTTCTCCAAAATAGAACAGCATGGTACACATAGAGTACCTATGGTCATGGAGCTCAAACCTCTAGATCCGACTAAAAAGAGAAACCGCACAAAGATCATTTTTGAGAAGATAAACTATGATACGAAAATAGATGCTTCTTATTTTACGAAACAAGCACTGAAACGCTATTCGAGGTAATTGGATGCTTTATTCGCTTGCACTTAGAAACATTCTAAAATCCAAGGGTAGAAGTATCATCACCCTGCTTTTAAGTACCTTTAGCACCATCCTCTTCATCAGCTATGTAGCGCTTATGGATGGTTCGCATCATCAGATCATTAAAAGTTCTGTGGAGATTTATACCGGATATGCCCATATTGATCTTAAAGGATACAGAGACGAGAGTGGTTATGACAATCTCATAGAAGACAGTGCCAAGATCGAATACATACTCAAAAATGACACTACTGTCAAAACTTATAGTCCACGATTTGAAACCTATGCACTGCTTTCTGGTGACGAAAAAGCTGTGGGAAGTATGATCGGGGGGATTATTCCCTCTCGTGAAGAATCATTAAGCAAACTCTCAAGCTCACTCATCAAAGGCAAATATCTGAATGACAATGACAAAAATGCCATCTATTTAGGTTCCGAACTTGCCAAACGTCTAAAAGTGGATGTCGGCAGTGAAATAGCTATGGTCGGTTCGTCCATTGATTACTCTATTGCTGCTGATCTTTTTACTGTCAAAGGCCTTTTCAAAACAGGTCTTTTCGAATTTGATTCTCAATCGGCGTTTGTCAACAAAGCCTATCTGGATACCGTTATGCTCAGTGACAATATCGCAAGTTATTTTACGCTCTACTTTCAGGACAATGATAAGATAGATAAAATGACCGCAGACCTACAAGCTTCACTCCCCTCAGAGTATGAGGCGGTCAACTGGAAACAGCTTCTCAAAGCACTGGTACAAGCGATGTTGGTTGATTCTATTTTTGGGTACATCTCGATCTCTATTTTTTTTCTGGTGATCTTTTTTGTGATCATGATATTTTCCTATGTCAATATTTATACACGGGCAAGAGAGATAGGTCTTCTTCGGGCTTTAGGTTTGACATCTAACGATATCTTTGGGATGCTTTTTGTTGAGATACTGCTTCTTGCAACAATGAGTATAATCATCGGTACGATCATCGGTGCTTCTATTGCCTACTATTATGAACTCAATCCTATCGTCATATCGGGTATTGCTGAAACGTACAAAGAATATGGTGTGGTCAGTGATGAGATACCTATGAAGTTTGACCTTTTCACCATTACATGGAATGCCCTGACGATCTTCATACTCAATCTGGCAGCCATACTCTATCCGATCTCGAAGATCAATAAACTTACTGCAATGGAGGCAATGAGATATGTATAACACTATTGCCCAACACCTTGCCTGGCTCAGTATATGGAGGCGTAAAACCCGTTCATTAATGGTGATCATGATGATCGCGTTGAGTCTTTCTGGTCTA
>JAPHUJ010000347.1 GCA_026193735.1 Sulfurovum sp. | reverse complement strand
GATGAATCTTGAAACACAAATAGCTAAAATTATAGAAGCCAATGGGGCAGCCTTGTATGATACAGAGATAGTGACTGAATTTGATGAGACTATTTTTCGTATTTTGGTGACAAAAGCAGGTGGTGTAAGTCTTGACTTGTGTGCCACTATTTCTCATGAGCTATCACCTTTTTTAGATGTACACCCTCCTATGAGCCAAGCTTACCGTTTAGAAGTCAGTTCTCCCGGAATAGAGAGAAAATTAACAAAGCCTGTGCACTTTAAAAATGCAATTGGTGAAAAAGTGAAGATTAAATTAGTAGGTGGAGATCAATTGAAAGGGCTATTGAAAAGCGCAGACAATGATGGTATCATTGTTGAAACAGAGCAGGGTGATGAGAACTTTGTATATGGAGCATTAAAAACAGCTAGAACATATTTTAATTGGTGAGAACCGTTAAATAAATAACAATAGTTTGTTATTTGTAGGTTCGGAACCAAAGGTGATGTCGCTTGAGGCTAGCGACGGAGACCTAAACTCATAAAGGAGAAGTTGCAGTGAGAGACGAATTTTATATGCAACTCGCTTTAGACAAAGCCTGGGAATATCAAGGTTTAACGTACCCGAACCCAGCTGTAGGTGCAGTAGTCACTTTAGATGGTAAAATTTTAGCAATAGAGGCTCATCAAAGAGCAGGTACCTCGCATGCTGAAATATTAGCTTTACTTTCAGCCTATGAAACACTTTCAAATACTTCTATTGCTTTTGACCCTAACGATGCAAAAAAATCCCATACCTTCCTTTTATCACTTCCCAAAGATTTTTTCAGTCAATGCATTATTTATGTGACACTTGAACCCTGTTCACATGAAGGTAAAACACCTTCTTGCGCTTCTTTATTGCAGGTATTGGCATTACGTAAAGTAGTGATAGGCATACGCGACCCTATAGAAGGGCATAATGGTGGTATACAAAAGTTGAAAAATGCAAGTGTAGGTATATTGCGAGAAGCATGTCAAGCCTTGATAGAACCCTTTCTGATATGGCAAAAGAAGGCTTTTGTACTTTTTAAACTTGCGCAAACAACCAATGGCCGTATAGGTGGCGGTTATCTCAGTTGTGAAGCTTCTTTAAGACATGTACATCAGCTAAGAGAAGTGTGTGATATATTGCTTATAGGTGGCAATACGGTACGAGAGGACAGGCCTACTTTGGATTGTCGATTTACAAAAGCGCAAGCACCCAATGTAAAAATCTATGCTAAAGAAGATGATTTTGATAGAGATATTCCACTTTTTGGTATAGAAAACAGAGATGTTGAAATTATCAATACATTGAACTTTTTAGATAGTCCTTCTTTTGTATTGGTAGAGGGTGGAGAGGGAATGCTGAAGGCACTCAAAGAGAAGATATCCTGGATGCTCATTTACCAAACACCTAAGCTATCTACTAATAATTTAACCTATAATACAACTATGAATTTAAAATTTTTACATCAAGACAAAAAAGATGTAGATTTAATGATATGGAGCAGACAAATTGGGTATTGAAAAACTCACAGATAAACAAGAAAAACAAGATAAAATCGTACATATGTTTGATGATATTGCATCAACTTATGATTTAGCCAATAGAGTATTGAGTATGGGGATTGATATCCAGTGGCGTAAAAAAGGTTGTGATAAGGCATTTGAGATATTAGATCAAAAAGAGTTAACACAAATAACCGATGTGGCAACTGGTACAGGTGATTTACTTATTTATTGGAAAGAACAAGCAGAGAAAAATGGTGTAGCTATTGATAAGTATATTGGTGTTGATCCATCTGTAGGTATGCTTGAAGTAGCTAAAAAGAAAGTGGATTTTGCGCAGTTCATAGAAGGTAAAGCACAAGAACTGCCTATTGCTGATGAGAGTACGGATGTTATCTCTATAAGTTATGGTATACGTAATGTGGTAGATAGAGTAGAAGCATTAGAAGAATTTTACCGGGCATTAAAGCCCAATGGTATCGTAGTGATCTTGGAGTTTACAAAACAAGAGAGAGCAGGGGTTTTAGATAAAGTTGTTGAGTTTGGCATGAAAAAAGTTTTACCTAGAATTGGTGGGCTTATTTCTAAGAACTATGAAGCGTATAAGTATCTTCCTGAGTCTATAGAAGAGTTTTTAACTACAGAGATGTTGGCTAAAGAGTTAGAAGAAGCAGGCTTTGAAATGAAATATACAAAATCCTTCTCTATGGG
>JAPHUJ010000098.1 GCA_026193735.1 Sulfurovum sp. | reverse complement strand
TTTTTAATTATTCTTCTTTTATTTAATCTAAAGTGCCTCTATATGGGCTATACATTGTGTTTGTAAAAATTATTTTTTTAGATTTACGCGGTATTTTAAATAATATAACCAAACTCTTCTAGACCATCTCTATTTTTACTCCATCCTTTTTTGACAGATACATGTAGATCTAAAAATATTTTTTTACCTGCAAAAACTTCCATCTGTTCACGTGCAAGTTTCCCTACACGTTTTATCCCTACACCTTTTTGACCTACGATCATACCCTTTTGTGTCTCTTTTTCTACAACAATAGTTGCATATACTTTATCCAAGGTATCACTCTCTTCAATTTTTTCTATGGTAACATCACTCTCATAAGGTATTTCATCACTCAAATTCTCAAAAATAGACTCACGTATAAGTTCTTTATAGATACCTCGTATATGTTCTGTTGTAAGGATTTCAGGGTCATATAAAAAAGGTGACTTTGGCAAATATTTACTGATCTCATCAAGAAGCTGTTTTTTACCTACGTTTTTATTTACAGAAAATGGAATGATGGCTTCAAAATATTCTTGATACTTCTGATATTCACTTAGTTTAGCCAATATATCACCCTGCTTTACATGGTCTATTTTAGTCAAAACTACGATATGTTTTACTCCTTTGGCTTGAGCAAGTTTTAAAAACTTTTCATATTCTGCAAGCTTATCTGTCACTGGTGCAAGAAAAATAATGAGATCGCTATCTCCCATCGCTTTAAGTGCTTCATCTAACATAAACTGGTTGAGCAATCTCTCTTTTTCATGAATACCTGGTGTATCAACAAAAATAATCTGAGTATCCCCATGCATTACAATAATATTCATGCGTTTACGTGTTGCTTGTGCTTTCTTTGAGACCATAGCAAGTTTTTCGCCTACAATATAATTAAGTAATGTACTTTTACCTGCATTTGGTCTTCCAACAACTGCCACAAATCCAGCTTTAGTGTCTATCTCTTCATTATTCAACATTTTTCATTCCTTTTTGAGTGACTGTCGTATGAGCCAACCGCTGGAATGACCGAAGGAAATACCTTTAGGTGCAACACAGCGTTAGCGTTGTAATCAGAGCAAAGCTCTAATTACATCTTATCTATAGTATATACCGGGTTGCATCTTCATCTTCAACCACTTTACTTATCTTTTCTTCGACCAATGATTTATCGATATTCACTTTTTCACCATGATGCTCATCTGCAGAAAAACTGATCTCTTCTAAGATCTTTTCCATTACAGTATGTAAACGTCTTGCACCTATATCTTCTGTCTTTTCGTTTGCAAGCAGTGAATAGTGGGCAATGGCTCTAAGCGCTTCTTCATCAAAGACTAATTCAACACCTTCAACAGCCATCAATGCTTTATACTGCTTGATAAGTGAATTGTTTGGTTCGGTCAAGATACGATACAAAGTCTCTTCATCCAGGCTATTAAGCTCTACTCTTAAAGGAAACCGTCCTTGAAGTTCCGGCATAAGGTCACTGGGTTTACTCACATGAAATGCACCTGCTGCGATGAAAAGTATATGGTCTGTATTTACCATGCCTAACTTTGTGTGTACAGTTGACCCTTCCACAATAGGAAGCAAGTCTCTTTGTACACCTTCTTTACTCGGGTCTTGCCTACTTTGAGAGTTAGCGGCTACAGCCACTTTATCTATCTCATCAAGAAATACAATACCACCCTTCTCTACTTTTTCAAGTGCAAGAGATTTAAGATCTTCTTCATCAAGCAGTTTTTCACTTGCTTCAGATTCCAATATCTTCTTAGCATCTTTAACCGTGACCTCTTTTTCAGGGCCTTTTTTACCCATACCACCTAATACTTTTACAATAGACTCTTGTACTTGTATCATCTGTGGTGGAAGTCCCTCTTCTGGCATGGTTGGATTGTTGGGCATCTCTACTTTTATTTTAAGATGATCAAGTTCACCTTTTGCAAATTTCTCTTGCATACGGGCAAAAGACGCTTCATACTCTACTTTCTTTTGTTCACTGGCTCCAGAAGGAAGGGGGGGAAGGAGTTTTTCTATGATTTTATTTTCTATATAGTTTTGTATCTTCTCTTTATTTTTCTCATTTTCACTTTCACGCACTATGCCCATGGAAACTGCAGCCAAATCTCGTATCATTGACTCTACATCTCGTCCAACAAA
>JAPHUJ010000183.1 GCA_026193735.1 Sulfurovum sp. | reverse complement strand
ATACACTCTGAGAGAGTGGTTCCTTGTACCTGCATATCAGAAAGCCACTGAGGGAGACTATACTCTCATTCATCAGATGCAGGAAGTGATGACAAGTCCATACGATGAACAATCCAAAGAGATAGAGGAGATATACTATAGCAAAAAGCCCTCTGAGTTCTTTGAGATCGCTGGCATATCCCATGTCAGCTGCTCGTCGTAATGTGCCATTCGTTCTTGATTAAAGGGGCTGTCCCCTTTTTTCTAAATATAATTAGTAAAAAGTTAAAATTCTATTTCTACTTCTTTTGATTTTTGAATATAGAGAAAGGTATTTGTAAGACTATATTGATTCACTTCTTCTATACCTTCTCAAACATCTCCTTAATCTCACTCTCATGAGATATCAGAAATATCTGTCAATACTGTTTTTGGATAATATGAAACGCTTCCATGATCTCAAAATAACTACACATTAATTACCGATCCTACTACCGACTTTATCACCGACCTAAATTCTTTATTCATCATCCTCAAACCCATCAGGCAACTCCAAAGCCTCTATATGCCCAAGCGCCCCAGACCCTGCGATGCCTTGCAATGAACCGTACATCTCAGTAGTGTTTTGCAACACACCGTCTATCAGCTTTTGGCGGCGTTTCCAGCTTGCCATAAGGGAGCGGCGTTCTTTGTCCAGTTCGGTTTGCATGGTCATAAAACCGTCTACTATGGACTTCATCTGCATACCAAACTCGTTGCCTGTGAGGTAGCTATAGAGTAGTGCCATCTTGTCACCTCTATTTTCCTCTTTTTGCACTGTTTTGTGTACACGTATGAGGCTTTCACGAAGCAGTGACACTGAACCCCTAAACTCATCTAGACTACATATCCAGATACCGTCTATAAAGCCCATGCGTTCCATACCGTTAGGGTAGACAGAAGTTACAAGTACTCCTAAGTCTGCACTGGTTTTAAGCATGTCTTGTTTGAGCTTGCTTACCCAGCCATCAGACCATGCTTTTGTGTTCTTAGACTCATAACAGATGACACCGCAGTTTTGCAGTTCACGTGTATGGATGGTCTGTACACAGTCTGCACCAAAAGCACCTTTTTTGACCTCATCAACCGTGTCAAAAGGAAACTGAGAGCTTAGCCACTCTTCTATGGCAAGTTCGAGTGATTCACCTTGTATCTGCATGCTTCCCTGCTCGGCTTTACGTTTGGCATCATCGAGACTTCGCTTCATCTGCTCTATCTGTTCATCTTTTGCTTTGAGTTTGAGTTCGTTGGCTTCGAGTACTTGTTTGGTAAGAAGTTGTTTTTCTTCTTGGGCTTGTGCGAGCAGTTTTTCTTTCTCGACTCTCAGCTCTTCACTCAGGGCTTTTTGTGCTTCTACTTTGGCAGCAGATGCCACTTCTTCTTTTTCGCGTTTGAGTTGTTCTATCATCGCTTTGGAGGCGTTAAGTTCTTGTACCTGCTTAGACTTTAATTCAAGCTCTTTTTGCAGCAGTGCCATTGACTCGCTCTGCTCCTCTACCAACTCTTTTTTAAGAGTCTCTTGAAGCTTTTGTCTTTCTACTTTGAGTTGTGCTTTGGTAACCTTGTCTATCTCTTCAGCAAAGGTCTCTTGTTGCGCCTTAAATGCTTCTTCTTTTGCTTTTAAAGCATCTAAGTGAGCTTTGTATTCTTTACGCTTGAGTTCTACCTCATCTTGGAGTTTCTTTTGTTCTTGAAGGTGCTGTTGTTTGAACTTTTCTTCTATCTGATGGTAAAAGATCTCATCTATATCGATTTGTGTTCCGCAGTTGGGGCATTTTATGGAGTTTTTAACTGACATGATACTTCCTAGATTCTAATTACTATAATCATATCTAAAAAGTATCAAGAGTAGTAGAAATATGCCAATCTGACATATTTCTACTTTGTATTCAAATTGTTGTTATCGATATTATCCACCACTTTATCTATCTCACCTAGGAAATGTTCTATTTTTCTTCCCAGATCTTGTATAAAACGCTTCGTTTTCTTCAAATCTATATCTATATGCTCATCATCAATTTTTATACCTACACTGTCACCCATATCTACTTTACCTTCGGAGATATCTTTTTGAATGTTTTGAGCTGTAGTTTCAAGTGTTTGCTGTAAAGTATTGAAAAAATCTTTGGTTTGATTAATATCTATATTGATCTTATCGTTACTCATCTCTATACCTAGGTTAGAGAAGATGTCTTTGTCTTGTTCTGCCATGTTATCTCCTTATATTTTTGCGAGTATAACACATTTTTAAAGGTATTATATAAATGCGAGTAAAGAAGCTGTCACCGCAACATTAAGAGACTCTACACCACGTTTCATAGGGATTGCTATACTTTTATCACATAGATCCTCTACAGGCTTACTTACACCTTCGCTCTCGTTACCCAGAACAAAAATAGTCTTGTTACCATAGCTTTGATCTTTGTAACTCTTTGAAGCGTGTGATGAGAGCGTATAAAGATTTGCACCCTCACTTTGGAAGGACTTTAGTGTCTTTGCAAGATCGGTCGTTTTGATGATGGGCATTTTAAAAAGTGTGCCTGCACTGGCTTTTATGACCAGTGAAGATATCTGCGCTCCGCCTCTGGTAGGAAGTAAGATAGCATCTACATTTCCAGCGGCACAAGAACGGATGATCATCCCAAGGTTTTGTGGGTTCGTTATACCATCAAGTGCGATGATACGGTAACTTTTATGTGTGTCCATAAAGCTATTTTCATCTCCCATATGCTCTAAAACCATATCAAGAGCAACTCCTTGGTCTTGTTTTGCATTTTTGGAAATTCGAGAAAGTGCCTGTTTGTCGTGGTAAACCACTTCAATGTCTCTTTTTTTAGCAATGTCTT
>JAPHUJ010000109.1 GCA_026193735.1 Sulfurovum sp. | reverse complement strand
GACTTTAAAAATGTATTATTCTAAAACCAGATGCTAACAGCATTATATTAAAAAAGACAGTTGTCCAAAAACTCATTTGAAAAGATATTTTTTTGGTTTTGTGACGAAACTTCTGTTGTGCAATTAAAGCTCCTAGCCAGCCACCGAAAAAGGATAGTGCTAGTAGACGTTGTTCTGATGTTCTACGCTCATTATTTATCGCCATATCTTTGTCTTCTGAGTATATAAAATAGGTCATAATTCCCATTATTATATATATAACCATAACAAATGGTGGTAATTTCCCTTCTATAGTAAAGTGGAAAAGAAAAACTACAAAACTTAAAATAATCATTGTATATAATAATGGGATACTCTGTGCAGGCTTAAGGTCTAATTGAATGTTGTTTGTATTGATTCGTTTATACATTTGATTGATGTTTTTATTACTATTGCTACTTGCCCTATTTCTTACAATATTGTCTGTGGCTCTTGAGACTTTAACAGCTGCATCTCTGCCATCATTATTTTTTTGTACAGTATATGTTACATTCTGACCTTCTGCTGGTCGTACGCTTTTGTCTGAAAAAGATTTAATATGAACAAAAATATTTTTTTTACTATCAGAAGGAAGTATAAAGCCAAATCCTTTGTCATCATTCCACTTGATAATTTTACCTTTTTTTCTTATCAAAAATAATCCTTCTCACTTAGTAGAATTTAATTATATCAAAAATCAAACGTTTCATCTATTGAAGGATGACTGCTTATTTAAAGTAACAAAGTATCCTTCTGTTATGATATTTTAGTATCAAGTATATATCGAAATGTCTTCTAATGAAAACCTTATAAAATATACAACTTTATAAGGTTTTCATTTTTCATCGAATCATCATTTTTTATGTGGAACCTGGTTCATTTATAGTAATGACATTTTCAGTTTTTTCATATCCATTGCATCGAGATATTGTTCAAGTACTGCATCGTCTTTGAGGTTTTCTCCCATGAGTTTTATCATGATCTGACCTGCAAGAATGAGAGTTATCTCTGTAGTCGTACCTTCTTTTTTCTTCATTCCCTTAACTCGTTTATAACGATAAGGTTCTGTACTTGGATCTGCAGCTGAAAGGGCAGGATTATTGATCATCATTCCGACCATAGCCAACATAGGTGAATTTGCTATGATAGATATTTCTATATGCTCATTACCGCGAGTGTAGATTCCTTGAATACTTGTGCCACCACCCATCATAGACATTGCTGCTTGAGCACTGTTGTCGCCCGCTGTTGCTGTCCATCCTTCTAAAGCATTTGGTAAAAGCTTTTTGTTTTCCTCATTATCAAGTTTTTCAATCTGTACTATGGCAAACTTTAGATCATCGATTGCCAGTTTATACTCTTTGTCCTCGTATGATTGTATAGCTGTCTGTATCTGGTCGGTTACTTTGTCTGCATAAAGAGACGAACTAACTAAGACTGCCAAACTTAGAATTCCCAATGTTGTTCTTTTTGTCATTTCGATCCTTAGTAATTAATTTGATTGAGCATTGAAACCACCTTCTTTTATTGTACCATAAGAGAGATATTGAGTTCTATAATAACTGTATAAAAACCTTATAAAATATATAACTTTATAAGGTTTTTATTTCTGAATTATTATTTTGAATACTTTTGCAGAAATTGAATTTATTATTGAAATTGGCAAATTAGGTTGAAGGAAAACGGGAGTTTATTTTATCCATTCAATTATTATTTTTAGTGTAAGTCGATCTTGTTTCAAAATAAGTAGAGCATCAAATAAATTCACTTCTCCCTATACATGTTACTATCTTATGCTACTCCATAAAAACGTAAAAAAACGTAAAATTATTTTTATGTAATTGTCTTAATCAAAGATTTCTGTAACAGTCAGATGCAGCGAATTATTAGAGCATTTTTCATCATGTAATGAGTTTCTTTGCGATCTTTGAGACATGCTCCCCCTGGTATCGCGCTCCGGAAAGCTCATTTTTACTTGGGAATCGACTGCCGTCAGCTCCAGCGATTGTTGATGCTCCATACGGCGAACAGCCACTTATCTGGTCCGTCTCCATTTGTCCTTGAAACGTATAAGGTAAACCGACAATGATCATACCGTGATGCAGTAGAGTAATATGGAAAGTCAAGATCGTTGATTCCTGACCGCCGTGCTGGGTGTTTGAACTTGTGATAACGCTTCCAACTTTGCCCACCAATGATCCTTTCATCCACAGCTGCCCCGTGGCATCAAGGAACTGTCGCATCTGTCCGCACATATTGCCAAAGCGAGTCGGTGTTCCGAAAATGATTGCATCAGCTTCACTAAGCTCCTCTACAGTACATACAGGTATATGAGACTGCTGTTTCTGGGCTTCAAGCGCACCCATCTTTTTTAATACGTCTTCGGGTAAAGTCTCTGGAATTCGGCGCAGTACGGCTTCTACATTCGCAACCGACCGTGCTCCTTCTGCCACCTCTTCTGCTAGCTTATAGACGTGCCCATACATCGAATAGTAAACG
>JAPHUJ010000050.1 GCA_026193735.1 Sulfurovum sp. | reverse complement strand
CAATGCATTGGTACATAATTCTAAAAAAACATACCGTATGCTAGAGAAGAGTCCTATAGAAGACCCATACTCTATTCAAATAGCGGGGTCTGATCTAGATGTTATTAAGCGTGCAGTGGAAATTCTCAATGAAAGAGATGATATAACCGCTATAGATTTAAACTGTGGCTGTCCTGCACCAAAGGTAGTGAACAACCTTCAAGGTTCATCTTTGCTTACAGATCTGCCTCAAATGGCTAAGGTTATAGAGACGATTAAAAAATACTCCAATAAAGAATACACTTCAGTGAAGTTCCGTTTAGGCTTTAACGAAAAAAACCATGAAGAGATAGCACGCATATGCCAAGAGTCTGGTGCAGACTACATAGCTGTACATGGAAGAACAAGAGCAGGCAGGTACAAAGCACCTGTAGATTATGATGCCATAGCACAGATAAAACAAACTGTATCCATACCAGTCCTTGCCAATGGAGATATAGACTCTCCTGTTAAAGCGAAATGGGTACTGGAACATACTGGTGCAGATGGTGTGATGATAGGACGTGCAGCAGTGGGGAAACCATGGATATTTAAACAAATTAAAGAGGGTATGGAAGAACCAACCTCTGAACTCATTACCGAAGTTGTTTTAGAACATTTTGATCAAATGATAAAACATTATGACAAGTATGGAGCGATAGTCTTTAGAAAAAACCTTCATTCTTACTCTAAGGCTGGCTATCAAGGGGCTTCTGCATTTAGGAATGATGTGAATCGTATTGAAGATCCAAAAGAAATGAGAGCAGCTATAGAAGCATTTTTTTCTCAGCCACTTCTTTACGAAGTTTGATGTATATCAAATTTTTTATGGGTTTATTAGACTATGATTTCCCAAAAACCGGGCTTTCCTCATGACTTTCATACTTATTAAAACCATCCATCTCTTTGCAGCATTTATCTACGGCGGTTTTCTCATCGTTGATAATCTTTTTTTAGTGCATATTGAAAAATCATTTGATGAGAAAGAGTACAAGAAGATCAGAGAATCATTTATGAAGTATGTACGTAAAGTGGTGCCTCCAAGTCTTCTGATTGCAGTATTAACTGGACTTTATCTCATTACACAGGTGTTTGGCAGCATAAGTGAAGAAGGCATGAGTAGCTTTCAAATGATGCTATCAATGAAGGCATTTTTAGGTATATGGCTAGGTATAAGAGGTTTTGCCCAAGTCTATTTGGGTATTCAGCCTTTGGTTTTTAAGAGCCATGTCTTACCATTTGCTTTTGTCATAACGATACTCTTTTTATCTCAGTTTATGTATGTATGAAAATCTAAGAATCTTTACGTGACTTTTCTACGAGTATGGAAAGAACAAAACTGGTGAATACAAAGCCCACAAAGAGAAAAAAACCTACTTGCAACTGAGTGCCGTTAGATGTGATGACATTAACAGGTACACTTTGTTCTACCAGTTTTTTTAACTCATTTCCTATCATAGTGTCAAGCCCTAAATAGGCCATAAAGATGGAAACAACCATGACATCAGCCATAGACCATTTTGTTGAGCGTAGGGCAAAGAAGCGTACGATGGCATTGTTTCCTATAAAACTTTTACTATAGAAATACAGATAAGTAGATATAAGTTTTAAAGTTGGAAAAATAATACTGAACATAACAAGCAAGACACCTACAAATATCATTTTGATCTGATCTGATTCTAACAATAACTTGACCAGATCTGAGATACTTTTGCTTTTAAAAAAAATGACTTGATTTGTAAAAGTAAGGGGTTTGTCGAGTATCATGAAATAGAGTTTATTTATTTTGGCTTCTATATCGAGCATAGGCAGAAAAAGACCAGCGATCAACAAGGTAGTACTTGTAGCAGAAAGTAAGAGCAGTGAAATAGAATTCAGTATGGTTCCCTGAAGTATGACAAGTATCACAAGAATAGCAGCCATGATCAAGATAGCAATACTATAGTAGTCCATCTCATCTGATTTTTTGCTAAGTTGTTTGTCTAATAACCTACTACATGTCTCAAAATCATTACAGTGATAGCGTGTTAGGATTTGATTGTATTCACTCATATCTACAGCAGGCAGATTATTTTTCATAAGTTGATTCAGTTTATCTTTCATGACTGCTTTAAGGATCTTTTGGTTGGCAGGTTTTTCCAGTTCATTCATCACAGCATCAGTATATTGAGGTACTTTTGTTCTTAAGTTTCTAATATCAACCAGCTCATCGGTGATCATTTGTTTGGTATCACCTAACAGGCTCTTAAAAAAGCCTCTTTTACTTTCGTTGTCTCTTCGTACTGTTTTGTCTGCTTCAACAATCAGTGTATCTATCACGGTTTCCACATATTTTTTGATCTCT
>JAPHUJ010000217.1 GCA_026193735.1 Sulfurovum sp. | reverse complement strand
GTGACTGATTGTTCCAATAATTTTGCATATAGATTTTGATTCAGCATCATTTCCCCTGGCGGTATCTGCCATATCCAATCAGGATATCCAGGCACGAATGCCTCTGGAAAAACAGCCAAAGCAGCACCTTTTTTAGCTGCTTTTTTAATGAGATTGCAGGCTTTATCAATAGTTGCATCCAAATCCATAAAAACCGGAGATGCCTGTATTGTAGCGATGGTAAATATATCTTTTTTCATGATAGACCTCCATTTCTCTGACCTGCATTAAGTATAGTGAAAGTTTGTGTACTATTTATGTAATAGTGATACAATGCAAATGTGCATATTGGAACATACTGAGTGAGATTTAGCGTTTAAAAGTTATGAAAAAAAGTACACCATTACTGAAGGTTGAGTGCTGTTACTGTTGAAAGGGATAAAACGTTGATCTTAGGCTATTTTTTAGGAAAATTCGCTAAATCACTATATATGACTCCCTCTATCATCAGGAATGTTACCCGTGATGTAAAAGTAAAAACAACTTATGCTTACCTATAGAATGAACCGTACGCAAAGCCTGAAAAATAATTCAAGAGCGTTTTAAGGGAAAAATTATTTTTGATGTATATGAAATAAAGATAAAGCTTTAATACTATTAGAAAGTGGGGAAAGAGGCTTTCTTTAAGTCTCTCTTGAGAATGCATAAAGCAAACTTCTTCTTTGCTGTGAAATAAATAGAATGCACTGCACAAGTTTTACACAGTTTACATATTATACTTAGGCTTTCAAAAATAATATTAGGAGGCAAATATGAAAACGTTAATTTTTGGTTCGTTGATAAGTTTCGCACTCATTTCCTTTACTGGATGTGCAAATAAGATTGATACAGAGGCAGGCACTAAATGTTCAACTAGTGTGAAATGTTCTGGGGACAAAGCAAAAGAAATGGCAACAAAATGCTCATCTAGTACTAAATGCGGTAATTAGATAAACGCTTTCCCACTCATCATATTCATATTCAATAGGGTTTTTCCTATTGGATATGGATTTCTTTTATATTGATACAACAAACCTTAAAAATATATAATTTAATAAGCTTTTCTAGCGTATCTCTATATGAATATCAAAATGCTAAACTATTCTACAGAGTCTTCTACGATGTCAAACTTTTCAATTTCATTCTCAGCGTTCACTACTTTTTTTGTTTTTTTGAAAAGTTTAAATAAGTCAGAAAGTGTTTGATGCATATCGCCACGATCAACGATCATGTCGATAAGTCCATGTTCAAGCAAAAATTCTGAACGTTGGAAACCTTCAGGTAAGTCAACACCAACTGTCTGCTTAATAACCCTTTGACCTGCAAATCCGATAAGCGCACCCGGTTCAGCCATAATGATATCACCTAGCATAGCAAATGATGCAGATACACCACCCATCGTAGGATCTGTTAGAATAGAGATAAAAGGTAAACCGTTGTGATGTAATCTATTTAAAGCAGCTGATGTTTTACTCATCTGCAGCAAAGAGTACGTACTCTCTTGCATACGCGCACCACCAGAAGCAGAAACGATGATAAATCCACACTCTTTTTTTATAGCTCTGTTGATACCACGAACGATTTTCTCACCTTCAACTGAACCTAGACTACCCCCCATGAACGAGAAGTCAAAAACCACGATTTCTACCTCTTGTCCACCAATTGTACATGAACCGCTCATTACAGAAGAAGTTTTACCTGTTTGTGCTTTGGCTTCTTCTAAACGTTTTTTATAAGACTTTTTATCTGAAAACTTCAGAGGATCTGTTGGAGCTAGAGTACTGTCAAACTCCACAAAAGAATCTTCATCTACGATAGATGCTATACGTTTCTCTGCCGAAATACGGAAATGGTGGTTACATTTTGGACATACATTTTGTTTTGCTTCCACTTCTTTATAATACATTAAAGAGGTACACTTTGGACATTTTATCCACTGATTAGGCATTTCTTGTGTTGCTGCTGTTGGTTTTTTAAAAATATTTCCAAACATTTCTACTCCTGCATATCTATAATTGATGAATTAGTGTTTCTATTTGCACTACTATGTTTTTATCTTTTGATACTATAACATAATCAGCCTCAACAATCACTTCAAGCCCTTCACAAAGTGCTAAACCTGCAGCAAAATCGTAAATACGAAACTCTCCCATAAAAAGTACGTAATTCACTGAATGCGCATAGGCAAGTGAAAGTGCTATAGCACCCGGTGACCTAAACTTCAACTTTTCTTTGTCTAAAGCTGCAACCAATGAAGGGTTAGCATAGGCTTTTTCAAAAAGTCCTATTTCTCCATTGGCTGTAGTATGCGGTGTATGAAAAATATTGGAAAAAAGTTTACCCTGTTTTACTTCAGCCGTAGAGGATTTGAGGAAAATATCGCCATTTGCAAGATTGCAAACTATCGCTGCATCTAAGATACCCTCAGCATTTATCTTCGCAACAGATGTACCGTAAAAAGGAAAAAGGGAAAGGGCATTGGAGGAACCATCTATGGGATCAATGATGATTTTTTCTTCACCTTCACCCATAATACCACTTTCTTCAGACTCTATCTGTCCAAAAGGACTTAAATGTTTAAAAAAGACAGCTTCAGCAAAAAGATCAAGTTTAGAACTCACATCCCCACCGGCACCTACCTCAGTTTTCTCAAACCAAGAAGTTTCAAAACCATTTTGGAGTGCTGTATATATTTCTTCGTTAGCTTTCAAACACGCTTCAAGAAAGTCTGTCATAAAATATCCTCTAAATATAACTTAGTGTTAAGTCTATATAATTGGTCGATTATACGTTTTTTGATATTAAAAGTTGGTATGCTTACAATCTGCAGAAGATCATCCTTCTAGAGATGTGGACCCCTATGAGATAAAACTCTTTACAATTGATCTAGCTGCATCACGACCATCACGAACGGCAGTCACAACTAAAGAAGCACCACTGCAACAGTCACCACCGGCATAAATACCTGATCTACTTGTTTGGTAATTCTCATCTATCATAACACCTTCTTTTGCATTTAGTTCGATACCATTACTTTCATAAAATGGATAATTCACAGTCTCAAATCCAAGTGCGAAAATGACAACATCTGCTTCAACTATATATTGGCTACCACTTATCTCTTCTACTCGCCGTCTTCCAGAAGCATCAGGTTCACCAAGTTTTGTTTTAACCATCTCAACAGCAGTCACACGACCATTTTCATCAGTGATCAGTGATTTTGGAGATACATAGAATTCAAACTCTACCCCCTCCTCTTTTGCATTAATATATTCTTTTCTGCTTCCGGGCATATTTTGGGCATCGCGCCTATACAGACATTTTACAGACTTTGCTTTCTCTCGTAGTGATGTACGTACACAGTCCATAGCGGTGTCACCCCCACCAATGACTACAACATTTTTATCTTCTACTTCAATGATATCTGTTCTTGGTTCACCAAATAGCTTCTTTTGAATATCAACAAGAAACGTCATGGCCAAATAAACATTACTGGCTTCCTCGCCTTGCAGCCCTGGTTTTCTACCTTTAATGGCACCAACACCGATGAAAATTGCATCAAAATTTTTTCTAAGTTCCTCAAGACTTTTATCTTTACCGATCTCAATATTTTGATGGAAGATCGCACCTGCATTATGAAGAAGTTTTATTCTCCGGTTAATGACATTTTTATCAAGTTTAAATCCTGGGATACCATACGTAAGCAAGCCTCCTGCTCTTGCCTGTTTGTCAAATATCTCTACATCAACTCCTTCTCTAAGTAAAAAAGTCGCAGCAGAAAGTCCTGCAGGTCCTGCACCGATGATGGCAACTCTTTTACCTATCTTGTTACTTGAGAATTTAGGTTTCAACCCTTTTTTAAAGCCCTCTTCATTGATATATGTTTCTACAGAACCTATGGTGATCGCACCATATCCATCGTTAAGTGTACAAGCTCCTTCACAAAGTTTATCATGAGGACAGATACGACCCATCACTTCAGGAAAAGGAGACGTTTCATTGGACAGATCAAAGGCGAATTCAAGATCATGACCCGCTATTGCCTTAAGCCACTGAGGAATAAAATTGTGAAGCGGACAGCCATTATGACAATACGGGTCACCACACTGAATACATCTTTCAGATTGCTCACCTGATTTAGTCGGTTTAAACACTTCGTATATCTCATGAAAGTCTTTATTTCTTTCTACAACATCTCTTTTTTTTGCATCAATTCGCTCTAAATCAAAAAAATTCAACATATTATTCTCCCTCCGCCATCTTAAACGGTCCCTTCATATCTTTTGGTATGACGATCCAAAAGTTACGAATCTCTACTCTGAAATTGTCCAGTATCTCTTTTGCCTTGATACTTTTTGTCTCTCTAAAATAATCTTTAAGGAGTTTTTTGAGGTAATATCTCTCTATGTCCGTATCTTCAGTGTCAATACGTCCTGCTTCAACCAACTCTTGGTTGATCATTTCAACAAATTCATGTGCTTCATCATACACAAAAGCAACGCCGCCTGTCATACCCGCTCCAAAATTCACACCGGTTTTACCCAGAATCACCACGGCACCACCTGTCATGTATTCACAAGGGTGATCACCTGTTCCCTCTACTATAGCTATAGCCCCTGAATTACGTACAGCAAAACGTTCACCTACTTGACCATTTACATACAGTGTACCACCCGTTGCTCCATAAAGGCAGGTATTTCCTCCCAAAGAAAAATTTGGACCGCTTTTATCTGCAGTGATAATGATACGTCCTCCATGCATTCCTTTTCCGATATAGTCATTCCCTGCACCATTGACATGTATACTGATACCATTGATGAGAAATGCTCCTAAAGACTGTCCAGTTGTTCCTGTAAGTTTAAGATCTATAGTGCCTTCAGGCAGCCCTTTATCACCATAGTACTTCGCGATCTCACCTGAAATACGGGTACCGAAACTTCTATTTAGATTAGAGATGTTTTTTTCTAATGTAATGGTGTTATTTGGGTCTTTAATCGCAGGCATAAGCTCTTCTAGAATCTCTTTTTCGTATTCATTTGTATCATAGGGTTCATTAAATGGTACCTGACATGTATTTACACCATCAAGATCATAAAGAAGATTCTCAAATGAAAACTTTTTTGCAAGATCATCATCTATGACTTCGAGCAGATCATTGCGCCCGATGATCTCTTCAAGAGAGTTGTATCCAAGTAAAGCGAGTATCTCCCGTACATCTTCTGCAAGGAGTGTAAAGTAGTTAATGACCCTCTCTACCGTTCCCTCATAATGTTCTCTTAACTTCTCTTCCTGTGTAGCGATACCTACAGAACATCTGTTTAGATGACAGACACGAAGCACCTTACACCCTATTACGGTCAAGGAAGCTGTACCAAAGGCATAAGATTCTGCACCCAAAATTGCAGCTTTTACCACATCCAGACCAGTCTTAAGTCCACCATCTGTTTCTAATTCTACCTGTCCTCTAAGATTGTTGGCTTTGAGAGCATTATGTGCTTCTATGAGTCCCAGTTCCCAAGGATTTCCTGTAAATTTGATCGATCCTATAGGTGCGGCGCCCGTACCGCCATCCGCACCTGAGATTATGATCTTATCTGCATAGGCTTTTGCCACACCTGCAGCAATAGTCCCAACTCCGGCAGTGGATAC
This sequence comes from Sulfurovum sp., assembly GCA_026193735.1. Classification (GTDB taxonomy): domain Bacteria; phylum Campylobacterota; class Campylobacteria; order Campylobacterales; family Sulfurovaceae; genus Sulfurovum. The sequence goes on along the minus strand of JAPHUJ010000217.1, from coordinate 3,712 downwards.
CAGCTTAACAGCAACCCTTCCTTCAGGGTTGATCTGTTTAAGATCGAAGATAAGCTGTGCAAGATCTTCGATAGAATAAATATCGTGATGGGGAGGAGGCGAAATAAGTGTGACACCCGGCATCGTGTGCCTGAGTTTTGCAATAAGCGGACTGACCTTGTATCCAGGAAGTTGACCCCCCTCGCCCGGTTTTGCCCCTTGTGCCACTTTGATCTGAAGTTCCTTGGCAGAACGCAAGTAAGCAGGTGTAACACCAAATCTTCCTGAAGCTACTTGTTTAATGGCAGAGTTCTTAATGGTTCCAAAACGTACTTCATCTTCCCCTCCTTCTCCGGAGTTACTCTTCCCTCCTATTGTGTTCATAGCCTCAGCCAAACATTCGTGTGCTTCGGGTGAGATAGATCCTAAACTCATCGCTGCGGTTGAGAATCGTTTAAAGATCTCAGAAAGAGGTTCTACATCATGAATGCCAATAGGTTCTCTGTCGCTTTTAAACGTAAAAAAGTCACGGATAAATTTTTTATCTCTACCATTGATACGTTCTTTGAGAGCATCAAAATCCTTTTTTTTACCGCTAACAGCAAGTTTATGGATCGCATGTACTGTTGCGGGTGCATAATCATGGAATTCTTCTCCATCTAAATACTTATAGAAACCGCCAATATTGAGTGGGAACATACGATTCACAGTCTCTTGCGCATACGCTTCTTTATGTGCTTTTGTAATACGTGCTTCAATATCTGCATATTCCAATCCACAAAGGAATGCATGAGCACCGTTAAAACACTCTGAAACGATCTCTTCGCTCAAACCAATAACATCAAAAAGTTTGGAGTTTCTGTAACTGGAGAGTGTCGAGATACCCATCTTTGACATGATCTTAAGAAGTCCTGCATTCATGGATTTTCTTACTTTTTTAAGGATCGGAGCAAGATTGACATTCTCATCTTTTCGATGTTCTTTCATCGCCACGGTTTTATATAACATATAAGGATAAATTGCCGCTGCACCGAAAGCTATCATAGATGCTGCCATATGTGAATCATATACTTCACCTGTTACTGCAACCATACTCACCATGTGACGTACTCCTGCATTCAAAAATCCCTCATTTAAACGGCCTATGACCATAAGCATTGGCATAACTTTTGTATTGGCATCCAATCCTCTGTCATCCAATATAATAGTTCTTATCCCTTCACTTTTCACTTCAGAAATGATGGTCTGCACTAATGTGTCCAGTGAACCTTTCAGATCTGTATCAAATGTCGTATCATAGATCTTTGCTTTGTAGCTTGTATCATATTTAGGATCTTTCTCATTGCCAAATGAAATAAGAAGATCCAATTTTTCCTGTGACAGGATAGGCGAAACAGTTTTAAGTCTTTTTGCATGTTCTGCATCATCTGACAAAATGTTTTGAGTCTCTCCAAAACCTGTGTTAAGACTCATAACAATTTTTTCACGAAGAGGGTCTATAGGAGGGTTGGTGACCTGTGCAAATTTTTGTTTAAAGAAGTCGGAAAAGTTTCTTTGTCTCGTTGAAAATGCGGCAAGTGGAGTGTCATCCCCCATTGAGGCGGTTGCCTCTTTTCCTTCTTTTACCATAGGATCAAAGACTTGCTCGATGACTTCAAGTGTAATATTAAAGAAACGTTGTTTCGCTTCCATTTGTGTTTTGTTAGGAATCTCTACTGTTGAGAAGGGATCACGCATATGCTCTTGGAGATACACCATCTTCTCATTAAGCCATTTGTCATAAGGATCTTTATTTTTCAAATAATTATCGATGTCATCTGATTTAAGTACTTTTCCATACTTCAGATCTACACCCATCATCTCTCCTGATTGTAGTCTACCTCTCTCAACTATCTCTTCCTCTGGTATCTGAAGTACCCCATACTCTGAAGCGATAAGAAGTCTTTTGTCTTTTGTAATAATGTATTTGGAAGGTCTCAAACCGTTTCTATCCAGTATACACCCAATATATCGACCATCTGTCATACTTACAGCAGCAGGTCCGTCCCATGGTTCAAAACATGTACTCACATACTCATAAAATGCTCTTAATTTTGCATCAATATGTGGTGCATTCTGCCAAGGTGCCGGAATGAGAGAACGTGCTGCTTTAAAGAAGTCCATGCCATTGATATTTAAAAATTCAAAAAAGTTGTCTAAACTTGCAGAGTCACTCATATCAGACTGGATGATAGGAACCAGCTTATCCATCTCTTCCTCAGAAAATATATCACTTTTGAATGCTTTGTATTTCGCTGAAACATTAAATCTATTGGCAGCTACAGAATTTATTTCTCCATTGTGGGCGATCATTCTAAAGGGTTGTGCAAGTCTCCATTGAGGCAAAGTGTTAGTTGAAAACCTTTGGTGAAAAAGACAAAATGAGATTTCAAATTTCTCATGAGCAAGATCTTTATAAAATGTCTTGATCTGCGTAGGCATGACAAGACCTTTATAGGAGATCACTGAAGTAGAAAATGAAGGGATATAAAATGTTTTATCTTTTTGAAGTCTTTGTTCTATCTCTTTTCGTGAAAGATAAATCAAGGCATTAAATCGTCTTGCTCCCATCAACGAATTTGGGGAAACAAATACTTGTTTAATGTTGGGAAGCAAAGCGAGTGCCTGCTCACCAAGCGCCTCTGTATCAAGAGGCACCTTTCTTATATAATCAACTTTAAGATCATTGTTGATACAAATTTCTTTAATGACATCAAAATCATTTTCATTGGTAGAAAACACCATTGCCACAGCATAAAGATCAGGCAATATAATACCCTCTTTTTTAGCAACTCTTTCAAAAAATCTTTTAGGAATAGAAAGTAATAATCCTGATCCATCCCCTGTTTTTCCATCAGCAGCCACTGCACCTCTGTGCATCATTCTTGATAAGGCCGTGATCGCATCTTCTAAGTTTTTATGAGAGGGTACATTGTTAATGGATGCTAAAAGTCCAAATCCGCAATTATCTTTGAAACTGGTAAATAAATCTTGCATACTTCAACCTTCAAAGGCTCTATCTATTCAACATATTAAAACCTATCTAATGCTTTGATTATACTTGAATGAAAGTTAACTGCATCTTTAGTTATACCTAAAAATAGACACCACACTGATTAAAATTTATACAACTATGTATAAAATATTAGATCATTAAAATGTGGTATCAAGGTATTCCTATGTGAATGCCTTTGAAAGTGAAGGGCTGTTACTCGCCTTTTTTCTGTGCAGCCTGTGTCGGCTTTTCACCTCGTGGACTTACCATCCAGAAGTTTTGTATTTCTGTTCTAAAATTATCTAAGATCTCTTTGGCTTTAACAGAACCTGTTTCTGAAGCATAATCTTGTAAAAGTTTTTTAAGTGCAAACATTTCAGTGTCAAGTTCGTCAGTGTCTATACGTACTGCTTCGACTAGCTCCTGGTTAACTTTTTCGTAGAACTCTCTACTTTTGTCATAAACATATGCAACACCACCCGTCATACCTGCACCAAAGTTCACACCTGTTTTACCAAGAATGATGACCGTACCGCCTGTCATATATTCACAAGGGTGATCCCCTGTACCTTCTACGATGGCAATAGCTCCAGAGTTTCTTACAGCAAATCTTTCACCTACTTGACCGTTGATGTATAGTTTACCGCCTGTTGCACCATAAAGACAAGTATTTCCGCCTAGAGAGAAGTTCTCACCAGC
>JAPHUJ010000025.1 GCA_026193735.1 Sulfurovum sp. | reverse complement strand
CTGCAAAGAGTTTTAATACCTCTTCTTCTTTTTGGGTAATGATCTTTCGTACTTCATCATCTATAAGTTTTGCGGTTGCTTCGCTAAAGTCTTTTGGCATCGCCATCTCACGCCCAAGAAAGACATGATCTTCACCCTTTTGATAATAAACGGGTCCCAGTAATTCACTCATACCCCATTGACTGACCATATGTGTTGCCAAAGAGGTTGCTTCTTTGAGGTCGTTTGCCGCACCGGAAGAGAGATCACCAAGCAATGTACGTTCAGCAGCCCTTCCCCCAAGCATCACACCTATCTTATCAAGTAGATAGGCCTTAGGAAAGTTTTTGATATCTTTAAGCGGAAGCTGTTCTGTCATACCCAATGCCTGACCTCTTGGTATGATACTTACCTTCTCTATGGGGTCTGCATGTTCCAGTAACAGTGCGGCCAAAACATGACCACTCTCATGGATCGCCACTCTTTGTTTATCTTTTTCATCCAAGATAAATTCTTGTTCCACACCCATAAGTATACGATCACGGGCATACATGAAGTCATCTTGTGAAACATACTCCTGATTTTCTCTAGCCGCATGCATTGCTGCTTCATTGACAAGATTGGCCAGGTCAGCTCCAGAGAAACCGATGGACATTTTGGCAATCTTTTCCAGATCTACAGAGCCATCTTTACGCACTTTTCGTATATGTATATTCAATATCTTTTCTCTAGCATGCACATCGGGTAAACTCAATGTGATTTTACGGTCAAACCTTCCAGGTCTTAAAAGAGCGAAATCCAGTACATCAGGACGATTAGTCGCTGCGATGACTACCACCTGTTCCTCTGTGTCAAATCCATCCATTTCTGCCAAAATCTGATTTAATGTTTGTTCTTTTTCATCATGACCACCACCGACCCCTGCCCCTCTGGCACGTCCTACTGAGTCTATTTCATCTATAAAGATGATTGCAGGAGCTTCACTTTTAGCCTTTTTAAACAGATCACGTACCCTTGATGCCCCTACACCTACAAACATCTCTACAAATTCAGAACCACTGATTGAAAAGAAAGGTACTTCAGCTTCTCCTGCTACTGCTTTTGCTAAAAGTGTTTTACCCGTCCCCGGAGATCCCATCAGTAAAATACCTCTTGGTATCTTTGCACCTATCTTTTTATATTTTTCAGGATTTTTGAGAAAATCAACTACTTCATAGAGTTCTATTTTTGCATTTTCTACACCAGCTACATCATCAAAGGTAACAGAGACCTCTTCTTTAGCATATTTTTTTGCAGTGGATTGCATAAAATCAAATACACCACCACCCATACCGCCTAGCTGCTCTTTTATACGTCGAGAACTATAAAATATAAATCCTAAAAAGACAAAAAGCGGTAGGAGCATGAAAAAGGAAAGCCAAAAGTTTGAATCTTTTTGTGATTTGTTATACATATCAACCTGGTTCTTTTCCAGTAGTTCTAAAAATGTTTTATCTTCAAAAGGAGGAAGCGTTGTTCGTAAATACATTGGTTTCTCACCTCTACCACTTTTTAAAGTTGCTACAGCCTGATCTCCATTAATCCGAATCTCTTTCATGATATTTTCTTCGATCTTGCTTTTAAATTGATTATAGGAAATAGTTTGGCTCTGCTCTTGAACTGACATATAATTAAATAATTGAAATCCAATCATTATCATAATAAGAACAATCCATATATTGGAAAAAGGATTGAATTTATTCTCGGCTATCGGCTCTTTTTTCATTTGTATTTCCTTTAGAAATCAATGTAGATAGTATTATTGTACCAAAATATGGAACGTCACATTATATTAATAATACATTTAATATTTATTCGATATTGAGAATTCTCACTTATTGGCTATAATACGAAAATTATCATTGGAAACATTTTAAAATTATTATAAAAAGCATTAACAAGGTTACACATGAGCAAGCTAGATCTTTCACTTACTAAACATTTTTTACCGACAACAAGAGAAGAAATGGATGGACTTGGCTGGAAACAGTGTGATGTCATACTTGTTTCCGGTGATGCCTATATCGATTCTCCTTTTATTGGTGTGGCTACTGTAGGGCGCATGCTTGAAAAGCTTGGCTATAAGGTCGGTATTATTGGTCAGCCTGATATCAATAGTGACAAAGACATTAAGCGTTTGGGTGAACCACGTCTTTATTGGGGTGTGAGTGGAGGAAGTATCGACTCGATGGTGGCCAACTACACAGCTACAAAGAAATTTAGAAATTCAGATGACTACACACCGGGTGGTAAAAACACTAAACGTCCGGACCGTGCAGTACTTGTCTATACCAATCTCATACGTAAAAACTTTAAAAACACGGTACCTATAGTACTTGGTGGTATAGAAGCAAGTCTAAGACGTGTGACACACTATGACTACTGGAGCAACAAACTTAGAAAGCCCATACTTTTTGACTCTAAAGCAGACATACTCATCTATGGTATGGGAGAACAGGCCATACGTGACCTTACGAGTGCCTTGGACAAAGGGTATGATTGGAAAGATATACGTGGTGTATGTTACATAGACAAAGAGCCTGTAGAGCATTATCATCAACTACCCTCACATCAAGATTGTCTGGATGATAAAGAAAAGTATATAGACCTTTTTGATCTTTTTTATGACAACAACGATCCCATTGCTGCCAAAGGACTTTGCCAAAAAGTAGACATACGCTACTCTATACAAAACCCGCCATGCGACTATCTGAATGAACCAGAGATGGATGAAGTCTCTGCGCTTCCATTTACAAGAGAGCTACACCCTTACCACCGTCCGGAAGGAAAAGTGAAGTGTTTGGAGACGATCAAATTTTCCATCATGACGCATCAAGGATGCTGGGGAGAGTGTAACTTCTGTGCTATAGGTGTACATCAGGGACGTACCATCCGTACACGTTCCGAACAATCCATTGTTAAAGAAGCAAACAAGTTTAAAGAATACAAAGACTTTAAGGGAATCATTTCAGACCTTGGAGGACCTACGGCAAATATGTATGGTTATGAGTGTAATAAAAAGCTAAAGCTTGGTACCTGTGACCACCAGCGTTGCGTAGACTCTCGACATCTGTGTTCGTCTATGAAACCAGACCATACACGTGTGATAGGCATGATGAAACAGGTACGTAACATAGACGGTATCAAAAAAGCATTTGTGGCTTCAGGTATACGTTACGACCTTATTACTGAAGATAAACGCAAGGGATACTCTTATCTTAAAGAACTGGTTGAACACCATATCTCAGGACAGATGAAAGTTGCCCCTGAACATACAGAACAACATGTACTTGATCTCATGGGTAAACCGGGAAAACAGACTTTAGTGGACTTTAAAAAGCTTTACGACAAGTTAAACAAAGACATGGGTAAAAAACAATTCCTTACTTATTATCTCATAGCAGCCCATCCAGGCTGCGAAGAGAAAGACATGCATGAGCTTAAGCGTTTCACTACGGATGAACTTAAAATGAACCCTGAACAGGCACAAGTCTTTACCCCAACACCGGGTACCTACTCTGCTGTAATGTACTATACAGAAATGGACCCTGTAACACGTAAAAAGATCTTTGTTGAAAAAGATACACATAGAAAAGAGAAACAAAAAGCCATCGTACAGGAAAAAATGAACTTTAGCTCAGGGTTTGCAAGTTAATGCCAAATAGACCAATTTATATCACTGACCTAGACCATACTTTTTTACGTACTGACCAGAGTGTCAGTGACTTTAGCACACAAGTTTGGAATGCAAAGAATAAAAATGCCATTCTCTCTGTAGCTACAGCAAGAAGCTTTCAAAAGACCCATGACTTTTTAGACAAACTTCACCTGGATGCCCCTATGATACTCTTGGACGGCACGATGATAGTCTCGCCGGACAAAAAACTCATAGATATCAAGACTATAAATCAAGCGTTAGGAGATGCCATCATAGATGAAGGTGCGAAGTTTAATATCTATCCTTTTGTTATAGCACTTAAAGATATGAAACTGAATGAGGCTTTCCTTTTTCCTACTACGCTAAATATACATCAGCATGGCGTATTGGAAAATTACCGAAATGACCCACGCATGATAGAGTGTCAAAATATACGTGCGATGGATATGAACTTAAAACTGGTCTACTTTGGAGACTTTGCTACACTTAAGCCTCTTAGAGTTCATCTGGAAAAAACTTTTGGAAAAGAGTTAGAGTACAAACTCTCCCCGGAAAAGTACTCAGACGGCTACTTTCTCACTATCTTACACCCAGAAGGTGACAAAGCCCATGCCCTGCAAAAAGTCATGGATCACCTGAAGCGTGACCCTGTTGATGTCACAGTATTTGGTGACAGCATCAACGACATAGGTATGTTCAAACTTGCAGGGACTTCAGTGGCTGTTTCTAATGCGTTAGAT
>JAPHUJ010000132.1 GCA_026193735.1 Sulfurovum sp. | reverse complement strand
TGGAGAGAGATCGTAGAAGAAGTAGCTAAAGATTATCCGAAAGTTGAGCTTTCCCATATGTATGTAGATAATGCTGCGATGCAACTTATCCGTGATCCTAAACAGTTTGATGTTATCTTGACCGGGAATATCTTTGGTGACATCCTCTCAGATGCGGCAAGCATGTTAAGTGGTTCTATCGGCCTTCTTCCAAGTGCCAGCACAGGTATGGGTGTAGGGTTGTTTGAACCTATTCATGGTTCTGCACCGGATATCGCCGGGCAAGGTATCGCTAATCCGTTAGCGACTATATCATCTGCAAGTATGATGCTGCGTTATGCTTTAGGTGAAAGTAAAGCAGCAGATAAGATAGATGCTGCCATCAAAAAAGCATTGAGTGAAGGTTACCGTACCGGTGACATTGGTGACTATGATGCAAGAGAGATCTGTACTTGTAGTGAGATGGGTGATATTATCGCTGACTATGCCAGTAAATAGGACGCATATAGAGTAAAGCCTATATGCTACGTTGACGCTCTGTTCTCTTCATCAGAGGGCTCTCGTAACTGTTTGCTCTGTCGAGCGATTCAGTTGTTATGATTTAAAAGGGATAATAAAAATGCCCACTATCAAATCTTTTTCAAACTTTTTTTCACAAACAGACTCTCGTATACTTCCATATATTAAAACAGTTACTGACTACTTAACGCAAAATTATAATGCCAAGTGTTATGTGGTAGGCGGTGCTGTACGTGATCGTATTTTGGGACGTGAGTGTAAAGACTATGACATCGAATGTTTTAATATTTCTATAGATGATTTTGAGACTGCGATGGATCACTTGGGAGCGCAGGGTGTGGGAAAAAGTTTTTTTGTCTATAAGTATCATGATCTAGACATTTCCTTGCCTCGTACCGAGAAAAAAATCTCTAAGGGACATCGTGGTTTTGAAGTCTCTTTGGCCGTGAAAGAAAAAGAGGCATCAAAAAGACGGGACTTTACTATCAATGCTTTGATGTATGACATTCAAAATGAGCAGATACTTGATTTTTGGCATGGTTTGGAAGATCTGGAACATAAAGTGTTGCGTGTTGTAGATGAAAATTCATTTGTAGAAGACAGTTTGCGTGTATTGCGTGCCATGCAACTTGCTTCACGTTTTGGTTTTAAAGTAGAAAAAAGCAGTTGTAAACTTTGTCAGAGTATCGCTCTTGATGATCTGCCTAAAGAACGAATATTTATAGAGTTTGAAAAAATGTTCATGGCAACATACCTTCATTATGGTCTATATTATTTATTTGCACTTGGTATAGGGCAACAACTTTTGTCTGAGCATATGGAGAAAAAAACATTTATAGTTTTAAGTAAGTCATTACAGCAAAGTCAAAAAAACTTTGTAGAGAAATTAAGACCTTATTATTTTCTTTTTATTTGTAAAAAATACTTTTCCATGGATATAAAAGACATATTAGATAGATTGGGTGCACCCAATAGTTATTATAAAAAAGTAGTAATACCACCAACACCAACAGATATTACATTATCTTTTATTGCAGAATTATCACTCAAAGAGGGCATAGTAGAGTATGTCGGTAACTATCATGCCGATGTGATAACAATAGCAAAAAAATTAGATGTATGGAATAAACCTTTTGATAGAGGTGTAACACCTACAGAGTTGATGCGTGAGGGATTTTCTGGTAAAGCTTTAGGTGATGAACTCGATCGACGAACAAAAGAGAAGATAAAGAATTTGAAAGAAAAATAGGTATAATTTTACAATTAAATAGTGATTAGGGTAAAGATGGAAAAAAAAGCAAGGGTTTTAATAGACTGTAACGATGCAAAAGGTTTAGTATATAAGATTTCTAAAGTTTTTTATGACAGGGGTCTAAACATCGATAACAATCGTGAATTTGTAGACAAAGAGCATGGAAGATTTTTTATGCGTACAGTGGTGACAGGATTATTTGATATTCATGAATTACTGAATGAACTTAAAACCGTCACTCCTGAGGATGCACATATAAGAGTTGTGAAACCTAAAGATAAGAAAATTATTCTTATGGTAACAAAAGAGTC
>JAPHUJ010000248.1 GCA_026193735.1 Sulfurovum sp. | reverse complement strand
TAGATAAAAAAGGGGTGATGTATATCAAGAAAGTAAGGACAAGACAATGCCTTGTCCTCAAAAGGAATCACTATTTTACTAAATACAACCAGTTGTGGGAGCCTCTTTCTGAAGGAGACTCAGTGTCAACGTACTAAGATGAAGCTTTGCTTCATCACGTTCCATTAGTGTAAATCTCTCCATTGTGACTTCTTCCATAAAAATGCAAGAAGTGTAAAGATGAAGAAGAAACCAAGAACAATTGGCCCGATAGCTTCTCTTTTGGCTTTACTTGGGTCACCTACTTCAGTAAGGTATGTTTTTACTTTCTCATATCCCTCATGATTTAAACCAACTCTAGGCATAGATGTACCAGGAAGTTGTCCTTGAGGATTCTCTATAAATGTTTCCATAAAGTGTGCACCTCTTGCTCTGATCATCATAGAAAGATCTGGAGGCAGTTTACCCATATAGGCTTTCACCATATCCTGCTCTTCGAGCACTTTGATCTTATGTGCAAGTTCATCTTTTTCATATTTGAATGCAGGTGTATCCCCTAACTGGGTTATCTTTCCATAACGTACAGCATGACATCGCATACACGCTTCTGCATACGCTTCTTTAGGTGTTATTTCACCTGCTTTATTTTCAAGTATATAGGCAACTACATCTGCAATTTGCTGATTATCACTCAACATAGATTTAATTGAACCCATTGGGTGCATCATCGTATCAGCATATTTATGATCAACATTAGATGCCATTGCCGGATCTTTGATCAATGCCACAAGATAGTTTTTATCATAAATCGTACCTGCATGATCAAGGTTTGGTGGTATTACACCACCCATATTCATATTTGCCCCATTATGACAGCCCAGACACATACCGAAACCTGCTTCACCGGCAGCAGCATCACCCTGAAGAGTAGATACAGTTGCTACATCTGCCCAAAATGCTTTTTTGGCAGCCACTTTGTCAGCCTTACCTGCACGCTCAGCTTCTTCTATATCCGCTGAACCATCATAGGTAATCCTTTGGGTTCTATCTTAATTTCATTGCCTTGTGCATCTACTTTTTTATGCATTTCATGATGTGCATATGGCTCTACCAAATAATATGTCAATAACGAAAAGAATACAACAACTGCTAATATTTTTAATTCTCTCATGTTATGCTCCTTTCTCTATTTTTTTTTCAAAGAGTGTGATAATAATCAACGCTGGTCCCATAAGCAAGAATAATACGGCAGATACAAGTCCTATAGTTGCAAAAGTTGCATCTGTTGGAGGCAGTTTACCCATTGCTGTAAGTACTATCATGTCTACAACAAGTATCCAGAACCAATACTTAAAGAGCCCTCTTTTATGTGCTGGTGCAACATTTGGACTTCTGTCTATAAATGGCAAGAAGAACATAGCGGCCTGTGCTATACCAAAGGCGATCAAACCAATATCTTTAGAGAATGGACGTAAAATCTCATAAGACCATAAGAAATACCACTCAGGGTAAATATGTGCAGGTGTTTTGAGTCCATCTGCAGGATCAAAGTTCACTGGATCCATTGCAAAGTCAAAGTTGTAAAATACCAGGTAAAAGAAAAGTATAAAATAGACACCCATGACAAAAACATCTTTACTCAAGAACACTGGAGAAAAAGGAATTACTTTAGATTCTTTTTTCTTACCTGCTTTGTAAAGATCAGCCGCTTCTGCAAAGTCTATATCTGCACCTTCTTGGTTATTTACGTGTGGCAGTCTTAATGTACCAAAATGCAATACGATAAGCCCTATAATCACTAAAGGAATAAGAAATACATGCAACATGAAGAAACGTGTCAGGTAAGCATCACCTGGAACATAATCTCCACGTATCCACTCAACCAAACCATATGCTTCAAGTGAACCACCAGAGAAAAGATTGGTAATAACCATACCAGCCCAATAAGACATTTGTCCCCATGGAAGCATATATCCAGAAAACGCTTCTGCTGAGAACGCGACAAAAAGTCCCATACCAGAAAGCCAGATAAGCTCTCTACCTCTTTTGTATGAACCATAATAAATACCCGTAAACATGTGGATATAAATAATCAAAAAGACAATTGATGCACCCACGCCATGAATATGTCTCCATAACCAACCATAACCAACTTCAGACATGATCGTGTAGTTTACAGAGTCAAATGCCAGATTTGTATCTGGCTTGTAGTACATAAGTAAGAAAATACCTGAAAGAACCAGTATCCCAAATGTTGCCGCAAGCACCATTCCCATAGCCCATAGGAAGTTAATATCTTTCGGAATCCAATATTCGGTATTCAACACACGTTTAAGTGTATTAAGTCCTATACGCTGATCCAACCATTCGTTTAAACTATTTGCTTTTTCAAAATGTGCCATATCTTCCCCTTATACCGTAAGACCAGCGTCTAGCATTTTTTTATACTCAGGACCTGCTTCACCAAGTACCAACTTTGTGCCATCTATCTTAAATGGTGGAATTTCAAGAGGGCTTGGTGGAGGACCAAAAATTTGGTGTCCGCTCGCATCAAACTCACCACCATGACAAGCACACATAAATTTATGCTTTTCTCCCTCATATGCAGGGATACATCCAAGGTGTGTACAAAGACCTATAGAAATGTGAAATCTATCTGACCCTATAACTACATCTCTGTCATCTGGTTTCATATCTGCTGTTTTTTTCAAAACAAAAATAGGCTTTCCTCTCCATTTTTCAACAGTCAGCACATTTGGTTGTGCTCCTGATAAATCAATTGTAGTAAATCCAGCTGCTTTGACAGATGGCAATGGATCCCATGAGCGTTTAGCAGCATACAGTGCGCCCACACCGCCAACTGCAGCACATGCTCCAAGAGCCATACCCATAAAGTCACGACGACCTTTTTCTTTTTCTTGCATCTTTAATCCTCCATAAATTAAAACTATATTTTTATTATATTGCACTTATGATTAAAGAAGGTGTGTAAAAGAAACGTAAATCACCCTATATTATAGGATGTTACGATAGGTAAATTAGGACTATTATAGTCTTAATTTATAATTATTATAATTTATAGTTTATTTATTATCTTT
>JAPHUJ010000063.1 GCA_026193735.1 Sulfurovum sp. | reverse complement strand
TTCAAAACTATCGATGCTACTAAGGTCTTTTCCGTAAGCCTCTTCCACTTCAGAAAGAATTTCTCCCAGTCCCCTACCTAAAGCCATACTTTAACCTCTTACTATAACAGTTGCCAGATCTCTATAGGCAATAGAACCTTTAGAGTTTGCTGCATAAGAAGTAACCGGCTTACCAAAACTTGGACTCTCTGCTATCTTTACATTGCGTGGTACAACGATACACTCTTTCCCTTTTTTAATGTGGAAAAGTTTGTCTTTGAAATGATGACTTAAGTCTGCAAGTACCTGCTTTGAAAGATTGTTTTGTCCAGAATACATTGTAGGTAAAAACCCTTTGATCTTCAGTTTTGGATTAATCGTTTTTTTCAAAAGGCTTACGGTATTGAGTAACTGTGCAAGACCTTCCAATGCAAAAAATTCACATTGGATAGGGATAATTACGGAATCAGATGCACTCAATGCATTGATCGTAATAGGTCCAAGTGCCGGAGGAGAATCAATAATAATAAAGTCAAAACTAGAAGAAACCTCTTTGATCTTTTCTTTTAATACCAATTCTCTATTCTTTTTACTAGGGTTATAAAATTCTTTTTCAATACCTACTAAACCTATGTTTGAGGGTACAAGTTTAAGGTTTTTAATATCTGTTTTCAATATAACTTCTGAAAGCTTTTTACTCCCTATCAGCACATGATAAATGTTAAATTCATAATCACTTCTGCTAAACCCTAAACTGGTAGTTGCATTAGACTGAGGATCGATGTCCAAAAGAAGGACTTTTTTGCCTCTTTCGGCTAAAGAAGCTGCCAAGTTTACTGCTGTTGTTGTTTTTCCTACGCCACCCTTTTGGTTGGCTATGCTAATTACTTCGCTCATCGTAAACTAAACACCCTCTTGCCTTCTATAATTAAAGAGCCATCCTCACACAATATTGCGTCTGACAGGCTCTTTTGATAGTTTTCAATATGAACTGAAAACTTTCTGCTTAACTCAAATTCTATCTTATACTCACTAAAAATCTGCTTCCATTTCGGAAACTTTTCAAGTGTCAAAAGGTAATTTTCCAGTAGTTTTTGTGGTGAAATATCGCACTGTAAGGCTCTATAGCCATTTTGTGAATTTTTTAAATTTATTCCAATTCCACACACTAAAGTATTATTTATTTTTTGGGTAATAGTCCCACCTACTTTATCATCATTTAAATAGAAATCATTTGGCCATTTTAACCAGATATTCTTACCAAATGAAGCAAGTGCTTGTTTCATGATAAAAGAAAAGTAAATAGAAGCAGAACCCAATGGCAGATCTTCAGGAAGCATATCTAATTCCACTGCTATTGAAGCAAAAAAATTTCCTTTTCCACCAGACCAACTATTATCACGACTACCAATACCTGCACTTTGTTCATTTGTAATCACCGCTATTGGCGTATAAAGTTGATTTTCTTTTAACATTTCCACTAAATATGTCTGAGTTGATACCAATGCATCAAAATTACAAATATCAAACTTGCCGATATGACTAGTCGTATAAGCCAAGAGCTGAAGTTGCTCTAGCGTCAGTGTAGTTTTTTGGACTTTCTTCAAAAGGTGTCCTCAAATAATAAATCTCCAACTTTAATCCCCCTTCCTACACAATACGCTTTGGCTGACATCGCTTTTTTAGATGCAGGTTGCAAACTTTCTATCTTCAATGCCCCTTTACTACACCCAACAACTACAGCATCTTCATCAAAGGAAAGGATCTCCAAAACTCTATTTTTACTTGTTGTATCTACGATACTAAGTCCATCAAGTTTTGTGCCATCTGAAGTAAAAATACCTGGCCAACCTTCAAATGCGCGGTATTTATTATAAATCAAACTTGCATCTTCAAAATCTACTTCTCCATCACTTTTTTTAATTTTTTTACAAAGTGTTGCCTGTGCCTCATCTTGTATTTCTGCTGTGATATTCTCAAAGTTTCTAAGAGTGCTTAGTGTAAGTTGACATGCATCGTTGGTAAGTTGTACCATCAGTGCATGAAGGCGCATCTGTGGAGGTATCTCAAACTCCACTTTTTCAAGCATAGGACCTGTATCTAGGCCTTCTTCCATCAACATAGAAGTGACACCCGTTTTTTTATCACCATTCAGTAAAGATTGTTGTACAGGAGAAGCACCTCTATACTGAGGTAAAAGTGAAGCATGTAAGTTAATACAGGGTGCAATATCTAATATGGTCTTAGGTAAGATCTGCCCAAATGCTGCGACAACTATAAAATCAGGCTTCACATTCTTTATAGCATCTTCTATACCTTCATCACTTAAACGATTGGGCTGCAATACATCAATACCATGCTCTAATGCCAATGCTTTCACCGGAGGAGATGTCAAAACCTTCTTGCGGCCTACAGGACGATCAGGCTGTGTTAACACCAAAGAGACTTCCATATCTTCGGCCTCTATAAGTGTAGCTAGTATCTCTTTTGCGTAGTGGGGTGTTCCCATGTAAACTATTTTATATTTCATTCTGTTCTTCTTATTCTAAATTAAATGATATCAGACTTTAAAAAGTGTTCCACCCTTATGCTCGCCATCCAAAAGAAAAGACTTGACATTAGAAAGGTCAAATCCACTTGCTAAAAACATCTCTCTACCATGGTTCATTAAAAAATCAGCAGATTGAAGTTTCGTCACGATACCCCCTGTAGCAAATGTGTTATTGGGTGTATGAGCTGCATTGAGTTCATCATTATGTATGGTATTTACAAAGGATCTTGGTTTGGCATCTTTATATTTGTTTGGATCTTTATCATAAAATGCATCTATATCTGAAAGTATCACAAGAAGTGATGCGTCAAAGTAATGTGTTACATGTGCAGAGAGTCTATCGTTATCTCCAAACACAAGTTCTTCAATACTTACTGTGTCATTTTCATTGATAATAGGCACAACATTGTTTTTCAGGAGTGTATCTATAGCATTTTTTGCATGATCTCTATGCTTCTTAGAATCAAAAACATCTGCACTTAATAGCACCTGCGAACAGAGCAAATTAAATATACTAAACTGTTCTTGATACATTTTAAGTAAATAGGGTTGCCCGATAGCAGCAAGTGCCTGCTTATTAGCTACGATACTTCTATCTAAGGGTAACTGAGTATAACCTGCAGATACAGCCCCCGAACTAACCAAGATAACTTCATATCTATGTGCTTTAAGTTCTACTATTAACTCTACCAATGCCAACATACGTGTTTTAGCAATAGTCCCATTCTCTGTTAACACATGAGAGCCAACTTTAATCACAACTCTTTTCATACGACCTACTTACTCAGCTTCATTTTCTTCTTTAACATTTTTTATAAAATCGCCAATGGCATAACGTAACGCTTCAGTATTTATGTGTGCCACAGATGAGATTGGAAGTACAAAAAATGGTTTCTCGTCCGGTAATTTCACACCAAAGTCTGTCTTAAATCCATAACTTATATATTTAGGGTCTGATTTATATTTATTCAAAGTATCATTCACTTCTAAACCAATGTCTGCCAAGAAAGTTTTTGTCAAAGCATTTACTTCATCTTGTGAAAGTGAATCGATTTTTGTAATGGCTATAGCATGCTTTCTTGCTGCAAGCGTTTCTGAATAACGCTGCAATTCAACAAGAAGCGTCTCATACTGATATTTCATCTCTCTGTAGTTTGCCGCATCTATCATTAAAAGTAAGGTCTTTGTTCTCTCAATATGCTTTAAAAACTCTAAACCTAAACCTCTACCATCGCTCGCACCCTCAATAATACCAGGAATATCTGCCATCATAAATGAATCAAAATCACCCAGGTGTACCACACCAAGCTTTGGTGTAAGTGTAGTAAACTCATAGTTGGCTACTTCTGGTCTTGCATTTGAAAGTGTAGCTATAAGTGTAGACTTCCCTACATTTGGATACCCTACAAGACCAACATCTGCGATCAGTTTCATTTCAAGTCTTACATGTTTAGTAATGCCTGGAAGTCCAGGTTGTGCATAGGTTGGTCTTTGGTTACTTGAACTCTTAAAGTGCATATTTCCTAAACCGCCTTTCCCGCCTTCAAGAAACAGAACAACTTCACCTTCATCAACAAGATCAAGAAGTTCTTCACCTGTCTCCATATCTATCACTGTTGTTCCGGGTGGTACCGTGATAATCGTATCATGTCCTTTACGTCCATAACACTTTCGTCCTTCTCCCGGACGACCATTTTCTGCTTTGATATGATTACGTCCACGAAATCCTGAGAGCGTATCTGTGTTATTGTCTACATTAAAAAATACAGACCCTCCACGACCACCATCACCACCATCTGGGCCACCTTTAGAGACAAATTTTTCTGTCCAAAAAGAGATAGCACCTGCACCACCTTTACCTGAACTAATTGTTAGTTCGACACTATCTACAAACATTTATAACCTTTAATCTATGAAAAACTACCGCATAAACCTTAGTATATGCTCATAGTATATGAATTATGGAATTATACCCAAATTAGGGGAATAATCGCTATAATTTTTATATTTGATTTATTAAAGGTGAATATATGCTTCATAGAAAAACGGTATCATTTTTATTAATTGGTAGTTCACTCTTCTATTTAACAGGCTGCAGCCCTGAAAAAGAACCTATACCTGAAAATGGATATTATCATAGTAATGTCTATTTTGGTAAAAACTTTTCTGCAAATTATCAACAGGGAATTGCAGATGGATGTACCACGGCTAAAGGTGAGTATACAAAATTGCATACGCTCTTTAATAACGATAAAGATTATAATGATGGTTGGTTTTTAGGACGTAACAGGTGTAGGGATCAATTGGTTATAGATGAAAAAAAAGAGGGGAAATAATCTGATAAGATCAGAGAAATAAGTCCGAAACAAGTCGGACTTAAATAGGGATTATGCAGGTACTACTGAAACTTTTTTCTGCGTAGCAGATTTGTTGTCAAATTTCACTACACCTTCTACTAGTGCAAATATTGTATGGTCTTTACCCATTCCAACCCCATTACCTGGATGAACTTTTGTTCCTCTTTGTCTGATGATAATGTTACCTGGGATAACTGCTTCACCACCAAATTTTTTAACGCCTAAACGACGTCCAGCTGAATCACGGTTGTTTTGAGTGGACCCTTGTCCTTTCTTGTGTGCCATCTGAGCTCCTTATGCTATTTTAGTAATTCTAACTCTTGTAAAGCTTCTTCTGAAACCTCTTTTGAGTTTTGAATCTTTTCTTCTTCTTTTCTTGTAGATGATAACTTTTTTATCTCTACCTTCATTGATCACTTCACCTTTAACTACAGCACCCTCTACGAAAGGAGCTCCTACAGTTAATTCACCGTTGTCAAGCGCTAGAACTTCTTTAAATTCTACCGCTGCTTTTGGCTCAAGACCCATGTTATCAAAACAAATGATATCACCCTCTTGAACTTTAAATTGTTGGCCACTTGCTTTAATGATTGCGTACATTGCAAACCCTTTATATCTATTGTTTTTTAAAAAGTTCGTGATTATACCCAAAGTT
>JAPHUJ010000140.1 GCA_026193735.1 Sulfurovum sp. | reverse complement strand
CCTGGAGAAGTAAGACTCTTTAATGAAAAAGCCACTCTCCTGCAAGTACTGGCTCAAGCCGGAGACTTAACAGATCTTGCCAATAGACACGCGATCGTTATTATGAAAAATAGAGGTAATCAAGTCCATACAGAGACGGTTGACCTAACCGGTATAAATTCCATTAAAATGGCCAACTTGATGATCTATCCTAATGACGTAATCTATGTGACTCCAAATAGCATGAAAGCCATGAATGTTGGTATAAGTGAAATTACTCCTGTCTTTGGTTTAGTAGGACAGATCACACAACCGATTGTTAATATTAAGTATCTAGATAACAACTAAATTATGCAACAACCATAATAGAGGGAACAGACCACTATGAAGCAAAGTGAGCAGAAACTAAATCAAACTGATATTGATTTAGGTGAACTATTTAAAACTCTCTTTCATGACAAGTGGTCTATTCTGCTTGTTTCCTTCTTCACATTGCTGATAGCAGCTGTTTTTCTCTATTTTAAGACACCCATTTACAGTTCTCAAGCTATTATAGAGGTAAAACCTGATGCAAAGCAGAGTATGCAGGCGGGTGACTTTTTAGGGAGTACTTTCCCCACTCTTGGCAATGAAAAAGTAGATAAAGAGATAGAAATATTAAAAACTTTTCATATCAATAACCATGCACTCAATAAGGTAAACTTTCAGATACAATATTTTGTAGATAAAGGATTTAAAAAAGTTGAGATCTATGATAATGTCCCCATAGAAGTAAAAAATATGACAATTTTAGATCAACATGTTGCAGGTACGATAATAAAGCTGATCCCTGCTAAAGATGGCTATCTTCTTCAAGTTGAAAATTCATTTACAAAAAAGCTATTGCATTCATTGTTCAATAAAAAGATCATAGCATTGGATAATGAGAAGATACATACCTATGGAAGCAGTGTAAAAACTAACTATTTTGAATTGACTATTGAAAAAAAATCTCCGATCGAGCAGCCAATTTATTTTCTTATAAAAGGTAACAATAGACAAATATATCAAACCATGAGTAATAATAAAGATCTTCAAATTATCCAAATAAATCCAAATGCACCATTGATACGTGTTACCTATCAAGATACTATTCTTGAAAGGGCTGATATTTATGTCAATGCCTTAATTGAGAGCTTTATACTTCAGAGTGTGGCAGAAAAAAGCAAGAAAACGGATAGAATACTAGATTTTATCAAGAAGCAACTCAGTGATATGAAAACAAAACTGGATGAATCTGAAGAAAAACTTGAAAAATACAGAATAGAAAATCAAGCAATTAATCCAACGCTGCAAGCAGAAACATATATTAGAGAGTTAAGTAACATTGAAATCGAACTCTCAAGAAATAGGCTCAAAGAGAAGTTGATTCAAAACCTTATTCTATTTACACAAAAAAACAAAGATCTTAATGCTATAGCACCTTCATTAATGCAGTTGGATGACACTCCTACTCTAGACCTTATTACCAGACTGCAAGAAGCACAGATCAAAGAAGAAGGCTTAAAAGCTGAGTTCTCCGACAAACATCCTGGTTTGATCGCTGTACGCAAACAGATCCGTCATATCAATAAGAAAATAACTTTAAATATTCAAAATTTAGAATCAAGCATGTCAGATAGAAATACGAATCTTGAGAACTTAAAAAAATCTTATGAGAAAAATCTTGAATCATTACCAACTCAAGAAAGAACACTGATCAATCTCAAACGAGACTATGAAGTGAGTTCTGAAACCTATAACTATCTTCTTAAGAAAAAATCTGAAAACGAGATGACAAAAGTGGCAATACTCTCAGATTATAGGATTATTGATCGTGCAAGTAATGATGGTGAACCTATTGGCCCAAAGCGTTCTTTTATTCTACTTGCAGCTCTTATCCTGGGTCTTATACTCGGTATTTTACAAGCTTTATTCCGCAGCTTCCTAAATGTCAAAATCCAAACTAAGAAAGATGTCGAAAGCCTGACAACATTACCAATTTATGGTATTCTTCCTGTATTAAACCAAAAAGTTCTTAAACTCGAGGTCTTTAAAGATCCGAGATCACCTTTTTCGGAAGCTTATCGAAGTTTACGTACAAATTTGCAATTTGCACGTAAGCCAAACCAAGCCAATGTTGTTTTAGTGACTTCAACTATTTCGGGCGAAGGAAAAAGTACCACTGTAGCTAATTTAGGGGCAATTTTTCAAATGGCAAACATTAAAACAGTGGTTATTAATCTAGACTTGAGAAAGCCTACACTTCATTATTATTTTAATGTAAAAAACAATGCTGGGATGAGCACATATTTGAGTGGGAAGAATACGATTGAAGAAATTATTCAGTCAACAGAATTTAAAAACTTAGACATTATTACCTCCGGTCCTATTCCACCTAACCCATCAGAACTTATTCTTACAGATAGATTAGACAAGTTAGTGGATAAGTTAAAAGAAAGTTATGATTATATTTTTATAGACAGCGCTCCTATGGGACTAGTATCAGATACAATGCATCTCATGCAATATGCCGATATAAGTCTTATTGTTTTTCGAGAGAATTATGCTAAGAAATCATTTGTTACGGATTTGAACAGTCTCGTACAAAAACATGATCTTAAAAATATAGGTTTAGTGATAAATTCCGTAGATGTGTCTTCAGGGTCATACGGATATGGATATGGATACGGATATGGCAATGCTGGTAGTAATAGAAATAAAATAAATAAAAATAAAATAAATAAGCTTTTGGATCGTTTTTCATATTAAATTTTTATAAATTCTATAATCAATAAGTTTTGAAGAATTTCTAACTATAATAAAATTTAAGCACTTAATCTATACAAAACATATCACCACCCCGCATATCATTTCAGACAACTATCCCAACACCAAAGCAATCATATAACAAACCTTTACAGTACAGACAGAGAAGCTCTTAAAATGCAGATATATATAGAGGCAGGTGTGCTGAGCCTTCTGTTGATATTTGATTATATGTAACTCATAAAAAAAGGTGCACTTGTATTTTTTAGTAAGAAATGAAATATAAAATATGATTCGACTTACTTAAAATTTAAATCAATAATGCACTTTCTCATTCTCTGAAATCTCACTATTCTTGCTTTGACGTCTTTTTAGGCGCTGATCAAATAAATTTAAATATATATAAAATAATAATAGAAAAAGAATCAGAGAAAGTGCATTATTCGCTTGACTTATCTGATAACCTATAATGGAAAATATTATTTGCATCATTATCAATATTATAACTGTGTAGCGAACATCTCCTTTAACATTGAACAAAAAATGGTGCATATGATTTTTATCTGCTTTAAATGGTGAAGTATGACGCTGTATTCTCCGTATCATCACGATAAATGTATCTAAAATAGGCAGGGCAACTATAAACAAAATAGATGCAGGTGTAATGTACTGAATTGAATGTATCGCTAAAATAGCTATCGTTATACCTAACGATAGTGAACCACTGTCACCCATAAATACGTTTGCAGGGTTCCAATTGAACAACAAAAATGCCAAAAGTGTTACAATGAAGACTGAGGATAATGAAATAAGTAATTCATCTTTATGTTCTATGCCTATACCCAAAAAAGTAACAAATATCACCAGAGCTATCGATGCAGCTAAGCCATCTAATCCGTCCATTAAATTCAAAGCATTAGTGTATCCTGCTATTGCAAAAAAAGTGAAAGGAAACACAAACCAACTTGGTAAAATTATTTCATAACCAAAATAAGTTCCCAAAGAATATATAGCAACATGATGAATGTATAATAAGAACGTTGAAAAAAAGATGAAAATAAATTTTACTTTAGGAGAGATATCTTTCATATCATCCCATGTACCAGCAACAAACACAATAGCAATGGCTAAATAAATATAATAGTATGTTTTTAAATTCTCAAAATCAAATAGTAACAGTCCCATAAATACAGCAATAACAAAAACAATTCCAGCACCTCTTGGTATGGGATCTGTATGTGCACTTCTTTCATTTGGTATATCCATCAACCCTATTCTCTTAGCAAATTTAATAAATATAACTACACCTACTACAGAAATTAAAAAAATACTACTTAATAACGAAGCATCCATAAATAATCCTTTATCATTTTTTAATATTTTGTTCAGTTCTAATAATACAATAAAAAAACAGTTTTATAGTTTTATTAAAATATTTGAAATTTTTTATTTGTTTTACATTTGTTTTACATTTTTTAGTGTATACTTAAAATGTATATAGAGGTATTAGGTTAAAACCTAGTATGGAGTTAATGCTGTAAACCTTGGAGGTCTCTTTCTCTTTATAAAGAGAAAGAGTATGGTCAGGTTACTATAATAGTAATTTAAACAGGAGTATATTATGCAAAGTAATAAAGTGAATGTGTTAAAAAAGATATTATGGATGAGTGTGCTGGCGCCTGTAATGCTGTCATTATCACTCTTTGGAGCAAATCCAGTCAGGATCATGCCGCTAGGTGATTCCATCACAAAGGGGTATATTCTTGACCTTCCAGCTGATGAGAGTGGATATCGGGGTCCTTTATGGTCCAAACTTCTTCATGGTGGATACCACTTTGATTTTGTTGGCTCTACTGCATCAGGAGA
This sequence comes from Sulfurovum sp., assembly GCA_026193735.1. Taxonomy (GTDB): domain Bacteria; phylum Campylobacterota; class Campylobacteria; order Campylobacterales; family Sulfurovaceae; genus Sulfurovum. The sequence continues at coordinate 28 of JAPHUJ010000140.1, read as the reverse complement.
GAATTATGATCCATTGTTCGATGCTGAT
>JAPHUJ010000246.1 GCA_026193735.1 Sulfurovum sp. | reverse complement strand
CCTTCAATTTCAAACTTAGTCCCGAATTAAATTTTTCTATCCAAACAAGATCTAATAGCTGTGGTGGGATTTCGATAGTGTCTTCATAATGAATGATAGTTGAACCAGTGTCATCTAAAAGTCCAACTTTACGTATTCTCTCTCCCATGTTATTATATGAAAGGGTAACGGATCTATCTTCATCATCATATCCAAATGTCGCATTTATAACCGTTTGAGAAAGCCCTTGAAGTTGTCTATGGTTACTTGTTAGCAAAGCTTCTTGCTCTTCTTGAAGCGTCACATCAGAATCCGTGAAGGAGAAATTTCCAGAAACATAATATTTAGACATAGTCTTACCAAAATATCCCAATGACTTACGTCCATCTATTTCAATACCATAAAGTGTTGCAAAATCTGAATTCATATAAGAATAGATAGGCAAAGAAGATGATTCCAACTGTGTATCTTCTATAGGTTTATCCAGGTACTTATAAAATGCTCCCACTTTAATATATTCACTATCGGAAAAATAATGACTATACTTTAAATCAACATTGTATATATTTGTATTTACAAGCTCGGGATTACCCATAACCGTAGCAACATCATAAGGGTGAAAATAAACCCCACTACTGAACTCTCTTAAATCCGGGATAATAAACGTTTTTGAAAAAGCAAAATCAAAATGATTGTTATCATCATATTTGTATTTTATACTTAAACTTGGAAAAAAATCATTCACTTCCAAAGACTCCTCGTTCCTTTCTATGAGACGTTGAGCACCTTCTTCATATTGAAAAATTGTTTGCATCAGGTTTACATATCTTACGCCAAGCATCAATTCTAACTTTTCATATGGTTTAGAAAAAATATTAAAAAACATATCCGTCTCATCTACTTCTGCATCAAAATAATCTGCAGGAGAAAAAAGTGAACTGATCAAAAAAGCTCTATCTACATAATCTATATCTCCTCTTACATAAGTATCCAGCATAGACTCAATATCTCCACCTGGTATGGAAAATTGATCAACTGCTGTTCCACTGTTTTTTAAGTAAAATTTTTGATACTCTGATACACGATTTTTAGCACTGTAACTTAAACCAACCTGCATATAATCATCATCACTAAAGAACCCATAATCAACCTTGTTATTAAGATAAAAAGCAGATACATCATCTTCAGAATTTATTTTCTTACTTAAAAAGTTTGTTTGTCCAGAGAGAATGACCTTGTCTCCACTATCTAGTAGCTTATCTGCATAAAAAAAGTTATTGGGCTGATCCAGTAAAGCGGTTACATATTCTAGTCCAAAATTAAAGGTATTTTTCCTATTGAATAGTTCATAATCAAAGTCACCAACTAATTGATCAACATTCAATGTTCTTTCACTCCAATCTAAATAATGATAAATTAAGTTATCAAGATCTGAACCAAATCTTCCCTCTGTTACTCTAGTATTTTTTTCTCCTACATGTGTAAAAAGCTTTGTATATTTTACTTTTAATACATCTGCAAAGGAATAATTCACATTTAGCATTGCACCATGCGAATATGTTGAACTTGCATTTATTGTAGTCCCATCACTCTCAGGAGTATCCGCCTGATTACCTTCTGAATCATATCTATATTTAAAAAACTGTTCTTCTTTATATTCATGTTCTGCCTTATAGGTATAATTCCCAAATACCGTAATTTTATGCTCGTCATTAATATCAAAGTTTTTTAACCCTTCGATACTGAAACTTCCGCCTAATGGAAGAGCTTCCTTAGTGATTGCATAGTTTCTAGTTACAAAATCTTTTGTGAGTTGCATAAGCTCTTCTTTGCTAAATGTATTGGTAGAAAATACGCCTATTCTCTCTCCTACATTCACTGCAGTATGATCAAGTATAACGCTTGGGATATCTCTATACCCATCATCAAAACCTAGCCAATCTGTATCGGACCCTTGATGTGAAACTACATCTCTGCCCGTGTTGGAGTTACCTTTCAACCCAAATGATATTTTGATATAGTCTTCTTCGTATTTATCTCTTGTACGCAGGTCAATATATCCACCACCAAAATTTGAAGGGATATCTGCTGTAGCACTTTTTTGTACTTTCATTGAACCAATCATGCTTGAAGGAAAAATGTCTAAGGGGACAACTCTCTGAGTAGGGTTGGGTGAAGCAAGTGGTAAAGAATTTAGTTCAACATTTGAATATCTTTCACCAAGACCTCTTACAAATATACTTTTCCCCCCGATCAACGTAACACCTGTCACTCTTTTAAGTGCACTTGCTGCTGAGCTATCTCCTTTTTTTGAGAACTCTTCTGAACCTAAGATATTTGCTATAGCATTACTTTGTTTCTCTTCCTCAATTACATCGGCAATACTCCCTTCCACTTTAGGTGCAAGTACAACAAATTCTTCAAGTTCCATACTTGCAGGTGTCAACTTTATCGTTCTTGACGTTCCTCCATCTTTTGATACACGAATATTCCCTATGGTCTGTGCACTATATGCCGAATGCACCACCGAAATACTAAGATTTATGCCTGCAGGTACTTTTACAACAAAACGTCCCTTCGCATCGGTTCTTGTGTCTATATCTGTACCACGTACAAAAACTCTTGCACCGGCAATAGGTTTCCCTCTCTCTGATGAGAGCACGGTTCCACTCAATCTACCTGTACCTGTAGATTGTTTTACTTCTTTATTCTTTAATGTTGTCATAGCAACCGGTGTATCTATATCGATGTTGTCGGCACCTATTTTTGATAAAGTTGCTATGACTTGAGTATCTTTTCCTTCTTTGATCATGATTTGTTTTTTAAAGTAACCCAGATGTGCTCCTGTAGCATCTTTTCCGTATATCTCTACTTGATGTTTTCCGACAATGAGAGGAACTTGTATAGACCCATCTTTATCTGTCATATATATTTTCTGTCCATCAAGTTTAATTTCATTTGAAACAAGTGGTTTACCCTCGCTAAAAAGGAGTACAGATACGGACCCCTTCTTTTGTTCTGCTGCTAAAAGCAGAGAGGGTAATACCATTATAAATAGTAGTTTAAGTAGTCGTTTCATCTATATGCACTCCAAGGGGCTATTTTTACATTTTTCTATATTTTTTCGAATTACTGTTGCTTTGGAAAAGAGTTCATCGTCCTGTAT
>JAPHUJ010000208.1 GCA_026193735.1 Sulfurovum sp. | reverse complement strand
TTTGTATGGATTATCTTAATTGTTATGGATGTATGCTACTATTAAATTTTTAGTTTCTCCTTTTATAATTTAAAGAAAGGTATTTCCCCCAAAGTAAATGAACAGATTATTAGCTAAGATACTTGTTTTAGTATGTTTAACCATTTCTGCATATGCACAGGTATGGAATAACCCGCATAATTCAAAAAAAATAGAAACAGAGACCCTTTTTTCGTCATTTTCCATACCCCTGAAAAGACTTGATCCCGTGCAATCATATAATGCAATCGAGTGGGCTGTTATTAGTCAAATTTATGAGCCTCCGTTACAATACAATTATCTTAAAAGACCCTATGAACTTGAACCCTTAACCTTAACACAAATGCCGACGATCACTTACTGGGATAAAGATAATCGTGAAGTATCTGAAGCCTCAAGGTTTGTTATGTACTCAGAATACCGTTTAGATCTAAGAAAAGACATTAAATATCAAAATCATCCAGCTTTTGTAAAAAATAAAGATGGCACATTGAAGTATGGCGGACTGAGTGAAGATGTATTGTCCAAGATAGATTCTCTGGATGATTTCAAAGAAACAGCAACACGTAGATTGACAATGGCCGATTATGAGTATGCGATCAAGAGAATGGCTGTTAGACAAAATCATTCACCTATTTTAGATCATATGCAGGAACATATTGTCGGATTGGAAACGTTTTCTCAAAAAATCACACAAATTGCAAATGAGAAAAAAAAGAGTCATCAATTGGTTGACCTTCGTGACTATTCTATAGAGGGAGTGAAGGTTATCAGTGACATGGTGTTAACGATCAGGATAAAAGGTAAATATCCACAGTTTAGCTATTGGCTGAGCATGAATTTTTTTGCCCCTATCCCCTGGGAAGCAGATCTTTTTTACCAGCAAAAAGCATTGATCCGTAAAAATATAACATTGAACTGGTTTCCTGTTGGTACAGGTGCGTATTACCTAGCTGAAAACAATCCAAATAAACAGATGCGCTTATTGGCAAATCCAAACTATCATGATGAGATTTATCCTTCGCTTAGTCCAGAAGAGATTCAAACGTCTAATGTACCCAAAGAGTTGCTTGAAGATTCCGGAAAGAAATTGCCTTTTATTAAAGAGATTGTCTACGCTTTAGAAAAAGAAAGTATTCCTTCATGGAATAAGTTTTTACAAGGGTATTATGATGCTTCTGGAATAGGATCTGAAGCCTTTGATCAGGCAGTGCAAATCTCATCAACAGGCAATATGGACTTAAGTGCTGAAATGGTTGAAAAAGGGATCGAGTTAAGAAGTTCGATTCAACCTTCTATTTTTTATATGGCTTTTAATATGAGTGATCCTATAGTTGGCGGGTATACCGACTCAGCAAAAAAATTGAGACAGGCTATCAGTATCGCACAAAATGAAGAAGAATATATCTCTATTTTTATGAATGAACGGGGAATTGCTGCACAGGGACCTATCCCTCCCGGTATCTTTGGGTATGAAGAGGGAGAAAAAGGTACGGATAAAGTTATTTATGACTGGGTAGACGGTAAACGTGTACGAAAATCTATTAAAGTGGCCCAAAAGTTATTGGCAGAAGCAGGGTACCCTGGCGGTATTTCAAGGAAGACGGGAAAAGTATTGACCTTACATTATGATGCTACAGCTACAGGCCCTGATGACAGAGCATTGATGGATTGGCAGCGTAAACAGTTTGCCAAACTGGGGATACGGCTTGTGATACGGTCTTCTGACTATAATCGTTTTCAGGAGAAAATGAGAAAAGGAAAAGTACAGATTTTCTCATGGGGATGGAATGCCGACTATCCTGATCCTGAAAATTTTCTCTTTTTGCTTTATGGGGGGAATGCTGTAATAAATACAAATGGATCAGGAATTAATAGTTCAAATTATCAGAATCGAAAATTTGATAGACTTTTTGATCAGATAAAAACGATGAAAAATACACCTGAAAGAAAAAAGAAAATAGAAAAAATGCTGGAAATAGTTAGAGAAGATGTGCCATGGATATGGGGAGTTCATCCTAAATCTTTAGTACTGTTCCATCAATGGTATAAAAATGTCTTGCCGCATGCTATGGCAAATAACACACTGAAATATAAACGTGTGGACGCACAGTTAAGAGCGAGTAGACAAAAAGAGTGGAATCAGCCTGCTATGCTTCCTTTGATCGCTTTTGTTTTATTTATCGTCATTATGGGCTTTATATTACATCGTATTTACCAAAATAGACAAAAAGCCGTTATCAATAAAGAGGATCAATAAATGTTTGCCTATATTTTAAGAAGACTTATTTACGCTATACCAATATTGATAGGAGTCAACCTTATTACTTTTATGCTCTTTTTTATGGTAAACAGCCCAGATGATATGGCAAGAGTGCAGTTAGGTGCAAAACAGATTACGCCTCAAATGATACAGGCGTGGAAAGAACATAGAGGATACGATAAACCACTTTTTATCAATCATAATGAAGAAGGCATTTCGATGCTGACAGAAACACTGTTTGTGACAGAGTCTCTGAAACTTTTTTCTTTTGATTTTGGCATATCAGATTCCAATCGTAATATAGGTTCAGACATTCAAGAACGCATGGGGCCAAGTTTGGCTATTGCTCTGCCTACCTTCATGATTGCGCTTATTACCAATATTTCATTGGCATTGATTTTGGTCCTTTTTAGGGGTTCGGTTTTAGATAGTACTATGATGATCCTTGCAGTTATGATCATGTCGATCTCGGGGCTTTTTTATATTATTGCAGGGCAGGTGCTCTTTTCAAAAATGTGGCATTGGGTGCCTATTTCAGGATATGAAAGCGGATGGAACGGGATTAGTTTTATTCTTTTACCTGTGATGATAGGTGTTTTTTCAGGAATTGGTTCAGGAGTAAGATGGTACCGCAGTATCTTTTTGGAACAGATAAACCAGGACTATGTCCGTACGGCAAGAGCTAAGGGACTTTCAGAACTGAGAGTACTTTTTGTCCATGTTCTACGAAATGGAATGTTGCCGATTTTGACAGGTGTAGTGGTCGTGATACCTACACTTTTTATGGGAAGTTTGATCATGGAGTCTTTTTTTGGTATTCCTGGACTTGGATCATATACGATAGATGCTATTAGCTCACAGGATTTTGCTATTGTAAAAGCAATGGTGTTTTTGGGTTCTATGCTTTATATCGTAGGACTTATTCTCACCGATATCTCTTATACGCTATTTGATCCGAGGGTAAAATTATGATGTTTTCTTTACTCTGGACAGATATTTTGGTGTGGGGATTGCTCAGTGTACTACTCTTCTTTGGTTGGGGTGCATCTCGCTCTGAGCAGATTAAAAAGCAATGGCATGCTATTTTTAAATCAAGTATAGCGATGGCTTCAGCGATTATTTTGTTCTTTTATCTGTTTTTTACCTTACTTGATTCAGTTCATGTACGGTTTGCTATGGAGCCGACAAAGACTAAAAGTGAGCAAGTACAATACTCAGAGATAGTCAGTCTTTTGGACTTGATATTCGCACATAATATACAAAGTACAGAACGTACGTATTCTGCACCGTTTGCTACACATGAATATACTAAATCAATCATCGTGGATGAGCATGGTGTGACAAAGCAGGAATATCTGCCTCTCAAGCATATTTCTAAAAAGGCCCATAGTCTACAAAAATCCTTTATTGCGGTCATGATCGGTTTGGCAATAAGCATCATGTTTATTTTGGTGCATATTTTTTGGCGTAGCGGAAAAGGGTTTAAAAATGAGTTTAAACTCATCATGCAAGGGAATACGAAATTGCCCTGGCGCACAGCCTATGGAATGATTATATTTTTGATCATACTATGTACATGGTTTTACATGTTGAGTTTTGATTATCATGTTCTTGGTACAGATAAAGTAGGAGGGGATGTGCTCTACCAAAGTTTAAAAAGTATACGAACGGGGGTATTGATCGGTATTTTAACTACTTTGATCATGTTGCCTGTAGCTATACTCTTAGGTGTGAGTGCAGGTTTGTTTGGTGGTTGGGTGGATGATGTGATCCAATACCTCTATACCACATTGAGTTCTATTCCCGGTGTACTTCTTATTGCTGCTGGTGTACTCTCGATGCAGGTGATGATAGGTAACAATCCTACCTGGTTTGAGACTACTCTGGAGAGATCAGATCTTCGACTTTTATTTTTAATCCTTATTCTGGGTATTACTAGTTGGACGGGACTTTGCAGATTGCTTCGTGCAGAAACATTGAAAATATCCCAAATGGAGTTTGTGACAGCAGCTAAAGCATTTGGTGTGGGTAGACTAACGATTATCCGTCGTCATATCATTCCCAATCTGATGCATATTATACTTATCTCGGTTGTGCTTGACTTTTCCGGGCTGGTATTGGCTGAGGCAGTACTCTCTTATGTGGGTGTAGGGGTTGACCCTACGATGCACAGTTGGGGTAATATGATTAATCAGGCAAGACTTGAAATGGCAAGAGATCCAATGGTATGGTGGTCACTCTTTTCTGCTTTCGTTTTTATGTTTATTTTAGTTTTGGCAGCAAATTTATTATCTGACCGTGTTCAAACTGTTTTGGATCCAAGGAATAAATCATGAACAGTCTTTTAAGTGTAGAAAATCTAAGTCTTACAGTAGGTGGAGAAAAACTTCTTAAATCCATCAACTTTGAGATCAAGCAAGGAGAGGTCTTTGCCTTGGTGGGTGAGTCAGGGTCAGGTAAATCACTTACATCATTGGCTATCATGAGACTGCTTCCTGAGGTGATCTCTGTGAGTTCTGGAGATATTAAATTTAAAAATGATTCTTTATTTTTGCTTCCTGAGTATAAAATGCAAAAAATTCGTGGTAAATCTATTGCAATGATTTTTCAGGAACCTATGTCTGCTTTAAATCCTGTGATGACTATTGGAGAACAGGTGGCAGAGGTGATTAAAATACATCTGGGGTTAAGAAAAGAGGAGACTAAAGAGAAGGTCATTTCTCTATTTAAAGAGGTTCTCTTAAAAGATCCCACAGAGAGATACAATTGGTACCCGCATCAACTTTCAGGCGGACAAAAACAAAGAGTGATGATCGCTATAGCCTTGGCCTGTGAACCCGATCTTTTAATTGCAGATGAGCCTACTACAGCATTAGATGTTACAGTACAGGCAAAAGTGTTGAAATTACTGAAAAAAATACAAGTACAGAGAAACCTTTCCATACTCTTCATCACCCATGATATGGCTGTGGTTGCACAGATGGCAGACAGAGTGGCGGTCATGCGGTATGGAGAGATATTGGAAGAGGCAGAGTGTAACATTTTTTTTAGCAGTCCTCAGCATCCCTATACACAAAGTCTTTTAAAAGATGCTATGCATTCTAAAGAGGCTAGAGAGCGCTTACGAACCCCAGGGAAATTACTTGAAGTAGAAGGATTAAAAGTTCATTTTCCAATAAAAAAAGGGTTTTTTCAACGAACAGTAGGTTACACTAAGTCAGTTGATGGTGTTAGTTTTTCGATTCCAAAAGGAAAAACACTTGCTTTGGTAGGTGAGTCTGGAAGTGGAAAAAGTACCATAGGGAATGCAATACTCTCTTTGGTGCCTATTACAGAGGGCACTGTCAAATATGAAGACCAGGATCTTGTGCATCTTAGTGCATTGGCATTAAAGCCTTATCGTCGCAAGATACAAGTCGTCTTTCAAGACCCTTTTTCTGCATTAAACCCCCGTATGACTATTGGTGATATCATCAGAGAGGGCATGGTAAGTTTAGGGGTAGTCTCAAAGAACAGAGCGTCACAAGATGCCAAGATCAGTAAACTTCTTGAAAAGGTTGAATTGGAAGCAGAACATATGCACCGTTATCCTCATGAGTTCTCCGGAGGTCAGCGTCAACGTATAGGTATTGCCAGAGCATTAGCAGTAGAACCTGAATTGATCATTTGTGATGAACCGACTTCTGCGCTTGATGTTTCTGTTAGGACTCAAATACTCAGACTACTTCAGAAACTGCAACAGGAGTCAGGGGTCTCTTATCTGTTTATTACCCATGATCTTTCTATTGTTCCTACCATCGCAGATGAGGTGGCAGTGATGAAAGAGGGGAAGATAGTTGAACAGGGATCTGTGGAAAGTGTGATGGAAAATCCGCAGCATCCCTATACACAGAAATTATTAAGATCAGCACCAAAATTACCAATCTAAAAAGAGAAGCAGAGAGATGGACATACGGCCTGAACCAGAGGAAACGAGTATGTACCAAATCCGAGCTTTTTTACCTATTATTTTACACTTTTTCTCATTTCTCATTTCTTATTTCTCATTTTCAAGCTATAATAAAAAACTATGATTTAGCCTCACGAATTTTCTATGAGGTCAAAAATTCTTATATAATGAGTCCTTTTTCCTAAAATGATTGTTAAATTTACTTTTAAAGATACTAAATGACAAACTTTTTTGACATGATCATGACACCTATACGCGCGATTAAAATGCGTTATATCCCGCTTCTTCTTATATACTTTGCCTATGGTGCCAGTGGCTTTTCCGCTGTAGCGGAGACCTTTTGGGTGAAAGAACATTTGAAGTTGAGTGCGGAAAATCTTATTGCGTTAGGGGTTTGGCTGACAGTACCTTGGACGATCAAGATGATATTTGGACAGATGGTGGACTCTTTTACATTCTTTGGATCTAACCGAAAGGTATATGTCTATATAGGAGCTTCACTTATAGTTACGGGTACATTGATGATGATAGGTCTGGTTTCAGATGCTCCATGGTTGTCACATTATACGAAAGAAAAGGTATATATTTTAGCTTCGGTTATCACTGTGGTAGGTTTTGTAATGCAAGATGTTGTGGCCGATACCATGAGTACAGAAGTAGTAGATAAAACTCAAAGTGATGAGGAAATAAGAAAAGAACTGGCGATGATACAGGTTCTGGCACGTCTTTCTTTGGGAATTGCTATTTTTACAGTGGCAGGGCTTAAAGGTTGGCTCGCCCAGATATACTCTTATGAAACAATGTTCAAACTTTCTTTGTTTATTCCCATACTTTCCATTGTGGGGGTTACTTTTGTTAAATTGAATCCTGTGGCAAGCTCACCACTTAATAAAAAGATCTTTTTTGGAGGGTTTATCTTTGCTGCCTTTGTAGTGTTCTTGGGGTATAATGAAGTACCTTATTCTCAGTTGATCGTCTTTTTTGTTTCTCTTGCTGTAGTGCTGTATATGCTCCATACGCTTACTGTTGATTTGGATCCTGCTTCCATACATCACATCAAGATGGCAATGATCGTTATTTTTGTTTACAGAGCTATGCCCAGTGTAGGTCCTGCATTGACGTGGTGGCAAATTGATGATCTAGGTTTTGATAAAGAATTCTTTGGAGATTTGGGACAGATAGGAGCAGCACTTGCTCTGGTGGGTATGTGGATCAGTTCAAAATTTATTATTAATCAAGCTATAGGGAAAGTACTGATCTGGATGACGGTTATAGGCAGTATTTTATCTCTGCCTATTTTAGCCATGTATTATGACGTACATACCATGCTTGGTATCGATGCAAGAACGGTTGCTCTTGTTGACACGGCCATAGCTTCACCTTTTGATTATATTGCAGCTGTATTGATGCTTACATTGGTAGCTATTTATGCACCAGAAGGTCATAAGGGGACATGGTTCGCACTGATGGCCAGTTTGATGAATATTGCATTGAGTGCAGGAGGGCTTATCAGTAAATATCTCAATAAAATATTTATCATGACTAGAGAGATTCAGGAAGAAGGTCATATTCTTGTATCTGCAAATTATGATGATTTGGGAATGTTGTTGTGGATCGTGATCATTATAGGGTTTGTTGTACCTATTGCAACTATTATAAAATTTAACCCTGATCCCAGTATAAAGAAATAATATGATTATATTATTTGATTTAGACGGGACACTTATAGACTCCACTGAAGCGATACTGGAAAGTTTTTCTGTAGCTTTTAAGACGTTTAATTCCCCTGTCCCGGATGAAGATGTCATTAAAGCGGAGATAGGACATCCTTTGGATGTGATGTTTGAAACACTCGGTGTGGAAGCATCTCATGTTGATGCCCATGTACAAGCCTATAAGATGCATTACAGAAAGATTTCATGTGCAAAGACAGTGTTACTCCCCGATGCAAGAGAAGCCGTAAAGCTGGCAAGCAAACATGCAAAGTTGGGGGTTGTAACTACTAAAACGGCAAAATATTCCATAGAACTTTTGGAACATATGGATTTGATGAAATATTTTGATGTACTGGTGGGTAGAGAAGATGTAGAGCATCCAAAGCCTCATCCTGAACCTATCTTAAAAGCTTTATTTAAGTTACAAACTGATAAAAGTAAATATTGGATGATAGGTGATACACCAATGGATATATTGGCAGCACAAGCAGCAAATATAGATTGCGTTGCTGTAACATGTGGATATGCAGATGAAGCATTATTATTGACATATACTGACAATGTATCCAAAACAGCACTAGAGGCTGTGAAGTTTATCACTCTATTATAAGACAAAGTTAAAAAAATTGTAATTTCAAGCACAATTTAAGAGTGACGAGATTACAATAGAGCAAAATATAATAGTATATTTAAAATAATAGGAGATATTATGACAGAGATTAGATGGCACTCTCGTGCAGGTCAAGGTGCAGTAAGTGGCGCTAAAGGCTTGGGCGATGTTGTTGCGACAACAGGAAAAGAAGTACAGGCTTTCGCGTTATACGGTTCTGCAAAAAGAGGAGCGGCTCTTAGAGCATACAATAGAATATCAGATGAGCAGATTTTTAATCATGCCAAGTTTATGCACCCTGACTTCGTCTTAGTGATTGACCCGGCACTGGCATTTACAGATAACATTGAAGTCAATGAAAAACCTGAAACAAAATATATTATTACTACAAGCCTGTCTAAAGAAGAATTGATTGCGGGGATTCCTGCACTTGCTGGAAAAGAAGACAGAGTATATGTTGTAGACTGTGTTCAAATTTCTCTTGACACAATTAAAAGATCTATGCCAAACGCACCTATGCTTGGTGCATTTGTTAAGATTTCAGGTATGTTTGAACTAGACTATTTCTTAGAGAACATGAAAAGAGTACTTAAAAAGTTTCCACAAAAGATCATTGATGCAAATATGGAAGCAATTACTAGAGCATATAACGAAGTTAAGTAAAGAGGAGCAAAAATGCAAGATTTAAAATTACGTGCGAGTGAGAACAGAGGTAAAAGCCAACTTGAGGCTGGTTTTGATTTACTTGGATGGGATGAAGTAACACAAGGAAGTGTTCTTCCTTCATTTGAGGGGGATGCAAGTGGCATTGCCAATCTGAAAGCAGAAGAGAGAAATTACTCTGGTTATAATTCATATACAGCAACGGTTGCATCATGGAGAGTGGTTAAGCCGGTATTTAACATCGATGTATGTATTGATTGTCAAAACTGTTGGGTTTGGTGTCCAGACTCATCTATCCTTTCAAGAGATAAACAAATGTTAGGAATTGATTATGATCACTGTAAAGGGTGTGAGATTTGTGTGGAAGTATGTCCTACAAATCCAAAATCATTATTGATGTTTAAAGAAAATGAAGATCTAGAGACAGCATTGTCTGGGTGGCCAGAAAAAACAAAAAAAGAAAAGAACTAAAGGACCATTATGGCAGTAGAATTTGAAGTAAATGAAAGAGAAGTTTGGGATGGTAACTATGCTGCATCTCAAGCATTAAGACAAGCTGACGTAGATGTTGTTGTTGCGTATCCTATTACCCCTTCAACACCCATTGTTGAAAACTATGGTTCATATGTTGGTAACGGATACATTGATGGTGAGTTTATCATGGTTGAATCTGAGCATGCTGCAATGTCAGGATGTATTGGTGCATCAGCAGCAGGCGGACGTGTAGCAACTGCGACCTCTTCACAAGGATTTGCACTAATGGTCGAGGTACTTTATCAGGCATCTGGTATGAGACTTCCTATCGTACTTAACGTCGTAAACCGTGCATTGGCTGCACCACTTAACGTACGTGGTGACCATGCAGATATGTATTTAGGTCGTGATTCTGGTTGGATTCAAATGGGTGCTTTTAATGCGCAAGAAGCGTATGACCTTGCACTATGTGCATTTAGAATAGCTGAAAACCATTCAGTTAGACTTCCAGTTATGGTACACCAAGATGGATTTATCACTTCGCACACGGCGCAAAATGTTTACCCACTTTCAAATGAAGCAGCTGCTAAATTTGTAGGTGTAATAGACCCAGTGGATGATATGCTTGACTTCTCTAGACCGGTAACTTATGGTGCACAAACAGAAGAAGACTGGCACTTTGAACACAAAGCGAAACAGCATAAAGCTATCATGGATTCAAAACCAGTCATAGATGCTATATTTGCAGAATTTAAAGAGATTTCCGGCAGAGAGTACAAAAGAGTTGAAACCTATGATATGGAAGATGCAGATGTCTGTATTATCGGTCTTGGTACTACTGTTGAGACTGCAAGAGTTGCAGCTAAAGAGTTAAGAAAGGAAAAAGGGATCAAGGCAGGTGTTCTTGCTATTAGATGTTTTAGACCTTTCCCTTATGAAGAGGTAAGAGAAGCACTCGAGGGTGTGAAGTCGATCGCAGTCACAGACCGTTCATCTCCAGGTGGGGCTATGGGCGCATTCTATAATGAAGTTGCTGGTGCAATGGCTACTTCAAAGGCAAGACCAATGGTAACAAACTATATTTATGGTCTTGGTGGACGCGATTTATCTATTGAAAATGTTAAGACAATACTTACGGAGCAGCAGGCTAATGTTGATGCTGGATACATTACAACAGATCTTCAACAATTTACAAATCTTAGAGGACCGCACTTGGGATTCTTTAAGACAGCAAGGAGCTAAAAAATGGCAATTACATCAGTAAAAAACTTAAAAGAGTTTTCAACAACAAATGACAGGTTTGAGGGTGCACACACTCTCTGCCCTGGATGTGCTCACTCTATGATCGTTAGAGAGCTTATGAACTGTACAGACGATAACTTGGTTGTCTCTGCAAACACGGGTTGTCTTGAAGTATCAACAGCCGTTTATCCATTTACTTCATGGGACACCTCATGGATCCACATTGGATTTGAAAATGCGGCGACATCCGTTTCTGCTGCGCAAGTAATGCATAAAGTAAGAAAGAAAAAAGGTACACTTAAAGACAACGATGCTCCAGTGAAATTTGTAGCATTTGGTGGGGATGGTAGTACATTTGATATTGGTTTCCAATGGCTTTCTGGTGCATTTGAAAGACAACACGACTTTACATATATTTGTCTAGATAACGAAAACTATGCAAATACAGGTGGACAAAGATCATCTGCTACACCGATTGGTGCTACTACATCAACATCAGTTGCTGGAACACACTCTTATGGTAAAAAAGAGAAGAAAAAAGACATTGTAGCTATTATGGCAGCACATGGTGCACCGTATGTTGCGCAGTTGGCTCCAAACAAATGGAAGTTAATGGCTAAAGGTTTCCAAACTGCACTTGAAACTGAAGGACCTTGTTTCATTAACACGGTTTCTCCATGTTGTACAGAATGGAAATTTGAGCCAAAAGATACTATGGGTATCACAGACTTGGCTACAGATTCATTGATGTTCCCTCTTTATGAAATTCATAATGGGCACGAGCTGAACATTCTTTATAGACCAAAGAACATTATCTCTGCAGAAGAGTATCTTGGGGCACAAGGACGTTATAAGCACTTGTTCAAACCAGAATATAGACATGTTATCGATAAGATCCAGAAAGATATTGATGATAACTGGGCGATGCTACAAAGACGTGAAGAAGCTAGAATTTAATCTTTCTTCTGCTTTTGCAGTATCTTCGACTGAATGGAAGTTCTTCCGTTCAGTCACTTACTTATACGTAAACTCCTTCTCTTCACAACTACCATTCATCTAAATCTACTACAAATTCAAAAGAAATCTTTAAATTCTTATTGCTTTTTAAACTTTATTAATAAATCTCGCTATAATCAAAAAAATATTATCAAGGAAATCCTATGCCATTATTAGACAGTTTCACCGTTGACCATACAAAGATGATAGCACCTGCCGTACGTGTTGCTAAAAAGATGAGTAGTCCAAGCGGAGATGACATTACTGTGTTTGATCTACGTTTTTGTGTGCCAAATAAAGAGATGCTTCCTGAAAAGGGTATTCATACTTTGGAGCATCTTTTTGCCGGTTTTATGAGAGATCATTTAAACAGTAAGGAAGTTGAGATTATAGATCTTTCACCTATGGGCTGTCGTACAGGGTTTTATATGTCAGTATTGGGTTCACCAAAAGAAAAGGCTGTAGCCAAAGCATGGAAAGAATCTATGGAAGATGTACTTGGCGTGAAAAGTGAAAAAGATATTCCAGAACTTAATTTACATCAATGCGGAACCTATAAAATGCACTCATTGGATGAAGCAAAACATATCGCTGAAAAGGTCATCAAGAGAGGTATTGGTAAAATGAGCAATAAGAAGTTAAAAATGACAAAAAAACAATTGAAAGAGGCAAATAACTAATGTTTTTACTTATCCCTGTAGATGGTATAAATCCAACAGACTCGAAGATCACTACACTTGCAAATGTTAAGCACTGGGCATTGATCGGTTTTGATGGTGGCACAGTAAAATCAACACGTTTTTTTGATGACAGAACACAAACAGGTGAAGACTGGATTGACTATGTCATTATAGATAATAAGTTTGAACCGTATATGGATTTTATGGATGAGGGTATGATGATCTTGGTCAAACGTGATGAAGAGACAATTGACGAACTTATCTCTGCCTTTAGATTTAAAGAACTTGATGAAATATAATGAATCATTAAGGGAACAGAAAAAGTTAGTACTATGTGAAGATGGTACCAATACGCTGTTTTCTATTGAATTTGATGAACCGTATCACTCCACCAAAGATGGCGCTTTACATGAGTCTTTGGAGAAACATGTAAAACCGGCTTTGGCCTTAACCAAAGAAAAAAAACAATTGGCTATTTTAGATATCTGTTTTGGTTTGGGTTATAATACATTTGCTACAATATATTATATAAAAACACAGGGGTTAAAGACTAAAGTACACATACTTTCCCCTGAGTTTGATGAAGGTCTTGTCCGCTCGCTGGATACTTTTGATTTTCCTCCAGAGTTTGGGAGTATTAAACACATTATAAAAGCTATCAGCTCTGAACTCTATTATGAAGATGAACAGTTCAAAATTGAAATCTTACTTGGTGATGCAAGAAAAAGTATTCC
>JAPHUJ010000002.1 GCA_026193735.1 Sulfurovum sp. | reverse complement strand
CTTGACCATGTCACTGTCTGACAACTCTTTTAGTTTTGCCATATCAAGCAGTGTTGACATCTTTACAGGAGAAAATCCTTCAGCCCTGATGGAAACTAAATCCCAACCGCTCCCCTTCACATATAAGATCTCTTCACCATCAACCATACTCTTCACGGAGGTATTACCTCCACCATGAAGTACCAATTCATCACTGCGACCTAAAAGATTTGAAGTATAAACCCTTAAATCCAGATCGCTCTTGTACTTACTTGCCTCTGCATCATCCCATAAATTTTTCAAAACTTAGCCTAGCACTTCTAATTCATCTGAATACTTGCTTTCACAGTATGGTTCATAGCTTGATTTATAGACTGCGTAATGCGCTGACGCCTTATGCCCATCGAGTGCTGCTTCATTTTCCCAACTCTCTACTGCCATAAATTTTCTTGGATTATTCACATACTGAAATATATCATAAAAAATACACCCTTTTGATGCTTTACTAGGCGCTACCATTGCTGAAAGAAGTTCTTTCATTTTTTCTTCCGAACCCTCTTTTGCTATAAAGGTTACTCTTTTTGTGATTGTCATTATTGTCTCCTGCTTTTGTAATATATTCTAACCAAAAGCCCTTATTTTTTAGACTTTTTGATTCATTTTATCCTTATTTAATCTTTTTTCAACGCATTTGTTCCCTGCGTCTCATATAAAGATAGACCACTCCTCCACCAAGGAACAATCCACCCAATACCTGTACCCACATAATAACCCTTTTTTATCATCACTTTCGCCTTTTACCCATAAAGAAGTATTGTAGTTTAAATGAAATAATTCATATTACATTTACCCGATTATGTTATAATTTTCCAACTTAATACAGAAACGGACACATACATGGGAAAACTCATTCTACTTGGATTTATTACTTTACTCACATTATCGCAGGCTAAAATGGTAGATGGTATCGCACTCATTGTTGAAGGAGAACCTGTAACCACAGCAGAGATACGTGCAGTACAAAAACAGATGCAGGTTTCTAAAGAAGAAGCTACCAGTCTTCTGATCCAAGACAGGTTACAAAAATCTGCAATGAAAGATGTGATCATCGCGGAGGCAGACATAGATGCAAAAGTAGCAGATATCGCAGCCCAAAACAATCTTACTATCCCCAAAATGCAAAAGATCTTGCAAGAGCAAGGTACAACCTGGACGAAATATCGTTCAAGTGTCAGAGATGCGATGAAAAAAGAAAAATTTTATCAGGAAAATGTGGTAAGTTCCATTCCCGCACCAAGCGAGGATGAGCTGAAGATTTTTTACAGGAACCATCAAGAAGAGTTTACTATCCCTTCTATTGTCAATCTGATTGAATACTCTGCGACATCTGAAGAAAGCATGAAAAAATTTCTTCAGACAAAAAATACAAAAGGCATTAAAAGTCGTTCAGTAAAGAAGTCAACAAAAGACCTCAATCCTGCTTTGCTTGGCAGCATTTTACAAACACAGGATGGTTCATTTACCCGTCCGCTTAATGCAGGAGACAAATATATAAGCTACAAAGTTCTCTCTAAACAAGGTAAGGTAAATATGCCTTTTGAAGCAGCACAAGGTGCCGTTGCCGCAAAATGGAAACAACAACAACAGGGTAAAGCGCTTAAAGATTATTTTGAAAAACTAAAAACGAATGCCGATATACAAATACTCAGATAAAACTATTTAAAGAACAAAGGAAAGAAATGGGACTAAAATCCGACAAATGGATACGTGAAAAATCGACCAAAGAAGCAATGATCACCCCTTTTTGTGAGGGGCTTGTAGGTGAAGGTGTAGTTAGTTATGGGTTAAGCTCATATGGCTATGACATACGTGTTTCTGATGAATTCAAGATCTTTACGAACATCAATGCCTCCATTGTAGACCCAAAAGACTTTAATAACAATAATGTTGTAGATTTTAAAGGAGATATATGTATCGTACCCCCCAATTCTTTTGCGCTTGCAAGGACCATTGAATACTTTAAGATGCCAAGTGACACTTTGGCTATCTGTCTGGGTAAGAGTACCTATGCGCGTTGTGGTATCATTGTTAATGTTACACCATTTGAACCCGGATTTGAAGGCCACATCACCATAGAGATATCCAATACAACACCTCTGCCCGCGAAGATCTATGCAAATGAGGGCATTGCACAGGTACTTTTTTTACAAGGTGATGAACAGTGTGAAACAACCTACAGTGACCGAAAAGGGAAATACCAAAGCCAAACAGGAATTACCCTTCCCCGTATCTTAAAAAAAGATTAATATCCTCTTTGACAAGGCATTGCCTTGTCTCTACACATCATTCTTCTCCAACCACTTACATAACATATAGAGGGAGAAGAGATGCTGTTTGAACATTCCCTGTTTTCCTTTGTCCAG
>JAPHUJ010000188.1 GCA_026193735.1 Sulfurovum sp. | reverse complement strand
TTTTAAAGATATCATCGAAGGAAAATGGGTAGAAGAGAAGAATTTGCATATGACTTGGGTGTTTTTGGGTGATGTGGCAGATGAAAAACCCATCATCGATAAACTCAAAGAGATATCTCCATTGGGGAGTCAAGAAAGCATAGAAGAATTGGGGTATTTTGGACGACCTCCTCGAATCTTTTTTGCCAAGGCGGAAGAGAAAGCCCTTTACAAAAAAGCAAAGGAGTTCAGAAATGCAGGTTTTGATCTTTACCGTTTCAAACCGCACATTACGCTATGTCGTATCAAAACCATACATGATTACAAAGCCTACAAAGAGAAACTCAAAACTTACCGTGAAAAACCATTAGGTATTGTACTCCCAGAGATCTCACTTTATGAGAGTCTCTTTACTTCTACAGGTGTAAACTATCAGTGCAAATGGTCCGTTTCAAGTTTTCAAAGATAATCATCAACTTTTTTAAGTTTATTCATAAAATATTTTTATATAGTTAGATTAGAATAAAAAGGAGCTTTATGTCTGAATATGAGGCTATTATCGGCACAAAGGTTGCAAATTATATTGATGCATTTAAAGATACCTATCAAGAGAATGATTGTGACATCTATTTTATTGGTAACGGTGAGTCATCAGTCTATTTGGATTTATCTTGTAAACTTTTTTTACGTTTTCAAAAGATCGATCAAAAAGGCATTCTCATTGAGGCTAAAGGCTTGGCTCAAAGCTGTTCTAAACACAATATGCCCTATATCATCTTGCACAATATTATAGAACGTTTTAAAAATACGATTTTATGTGATCTATTACAAGAAGACCATCCCTCATCGCTAGCCTACCATTTTTTAAAGCAGCTCAATATTGCATCAGATACAGCTTCAAAATATTATCTTTCCCAAAAAATAAAAAAGTTTATTGATACCAATCAACGCCGTATTAAAACCATCGATGAGTTGATAGACTCAGAAAGTATCTATTTTTTTGAAGGGCACCTTCTCTGGCTTGATAAACTCGCGCATGCAATACTTGACCTGAATATTGATACATTACCTGAGCTTTGTCCAAAAGCCTGTGTACTTGGGAAATGGCTGCATGCTGACGGTAAAGAGATCATAGTCGAAGAACAACGATGGCAGCACCTTGACATGTTGCATCGTCATCTGCATCTTATTGCTAAACGCGTACAAATTTCGATGCGTTCAACGCCGATAGATTATCATTACCTTCTCTTGCTTCTGTCAAAAGCTGACCTCGTATCACTTTCAATCGGTATCGACCTCACATTAATAAGTAATATAGAGTACATAAAATGTTCTTCCAAGGACCCTTTGACAGGGGTACTGAATAGGCAGCTTCTGGACAAGATATTTAAGACACAATTTGAACTTTCAAAAACCCTCGATACCGGTTTTGCATTGATCATGGCTGACATTGATAATTTTAAACAGGTAAATGACTATTATGGCCATATCTTCGGAGACATCGTACTCAAAGAATTTGCAAATGTCATGATCGATTCAACAAGGAAATCGGATTTTATCATCCGTTTCGGTGGGGAAGAGTTTATTATCATACTGCCTGTAACAACATTACATGAGTCCAAAGAGATCGCAGAAAAAATATGTTCGAAGTTTGCGATGAAAAGTATTGATAAAGATAATGAATCACTACGCTTTACTGCAAGTTTTGGCGTAAGCTATATTCACCCTGAAGCCAATGAATCATCATCAACTCTACATATGTCAGAACTTATTGATGTAGTCGATCAAAAACTATTATTGGCCAAACAGTTAGGTAAAAATAGAGTGGTTGGGTAGAGTATTGGTCCCCGAGTACAACATATCGTATGGAACTTATTTTAGTACAAGCCTAATAGCTTCCGCCAGTGCCTCTTTTTCTACACTTCGTACTTTTGCATCATAGGCTTCAAAGTTCAACCCCTCTTTGGCAATCTCTTTTTGCAAGATCACCTCACCACCATCAAGTTCAGAACTTACATAATGAACGCTTACACCCCCGTGAGAATGTGCATCTTCATAACTCTTTTCTATGGCTTTAAGTCCTTTATGTCGAGGAAGTAAAGAGGGATGCAGGTTAATACTTTTGATCTGTTCTGTAAAGGTAGATGTCAAAATACGCATAAATCCTGCAAGTACTGTCAAGTCAGGTGTATACTGATGCAGGCGCTCTACCATTACCGTATCAAAGGCTTCTCTGCTCTCGTAATCTTTTGGATCTATGATCTCAATAGGGATCGACGCTGCTTTGGCAATTTCTATGCCCAGGGCATTTGGGTTATTTGTCAAGGCAACGACAACTTCAAACCCTTTATGATGTAAAGTGTTGACAATATGTGCAAAGTTAGATCCTTTGCCACTAAAAAGTACAGCTATTTTTTTACGATTCGACATTTAGTGGCTCACGGCATTGTATTTTAATACTTATCATGCTCGCATTTTACTCTAATATCACTTTGGAAACGATACTTCCAGTTTTCCCACTTCCTCCACCAGATCCGTAGGTAACATCGCATAAGAAGATCCCTTGTAATGATTGGCCGCTATGACTAAGGCCAAAGAACCCTGTATGGCCGCATCTATGGCAGAGTATCCTTGTGCAAGCAATGAGACAATGAGACCAGAAAGGACATCTCCACTACCCCCTTTACTTAACTTGGAACACCCTAAAGGGTTAATGTAAAGTCTTTCTTCTTGCATAATGAGCGTGTTCGCCCCTTTAAGCAGGAGCGTAATATGCGGATATTTGGCATTGAACTTACGCACCATCTTAAAACGTTTGTTTTGTACTTCTGTCACAGTAAGCTGTTCACCTGTTAGTGTTTTCCAAAGTACCACAAACTCTTTGGGGTGTGGTGTGATCACTATCTCTCTGTCTTTTTGCTCTAATACAGATAAGATCTCTTCATTATAAAAACTATCTGCATCCAATACTATGGGTAAATGGCTCATTACGACATACTTTTGTAAAAATTCACTCTCAAAATGACACCCAAGTCCCATACCTATGGCCAGGGCTGATGCATTGTCCGGAACAACTGTTGAGTGCATCAGATAAGGAGGAGGCGTAACTTTTTCATGCACAACCAATGTCGTAAGTCCTGCTCCAAATTTAGCTGCAGCCATCCCGGAGATAATCCCTGCACCCTCTTTTTCTCCACAAAACACAGCTGCATGTCCGAAGCTTCCTTTGTGTGTGGACTGCTGTGTCCTGCTAGGGAGTTTCAAATCGGACTTTTCAAGCAGACAAGTTTGACTCTGCCCCTCATAGAAAAGTGAACTCACTCCAAGATCGACTCGTAGGATCTCTCCTACGACATCTTTACACACATCCAGGAACAGTGCCTCTTTGTATGCCCCCATGGTCAACGTTACATCTGCATGAAATGCCATAGGCATAAGTGTGCCTTTTTCTCCTACCCCTGTGGGAATGTCACAAGCGATCTTATGTGCCCTAAGTGCATTGAGCTGATGCAGTATATGTTCTGTATTTTCATCTATATTTCGATTTAAGCCTGCACCAAAAAGTGCATCCACCACGATATCGGCATGGCTTATGGTATCTACCACTTTCACACCCAAAAAGAGGGCTCGTTCAAACTGTACTTTTGCCATAGCCGAATGCAGTTCAAAAGGTACATACAATTTTACCTCGTATTCTCCATGAAGCTGACGTGCAAGTGCGATACCGTCTGCACCATTATTTCCTATACCTGCTGCTATAAGTACGGAAGTACCTTGGACAAAATGTTTACGAATATAATTTGCCATTCCCGCTGCAGCATGCTCCATAAGAATATCTTCACTCAGTCCGTACTGTTCGTAACATTTTTTGTCTAACGCATAACAATTTTCAAATACTTTTTGCATAATCACTCCTTCTACTACTTCAATTTTATCACAATTTAATCCTAACTCGATATAATTCTGCACTTTATTGGTCTCCATACCCAATTTTTGGGCTCCACTTTCTCGACAATTGTCGTAGCTTTAGTGAGAGGAATTGAAGCGTAGTTTTGCTGCATTTCAAGGAGAAATTTCAATAGGAAGGGGGTGCTTTTCGATGCCAGGAATTATTTTAACACAACGTGACTCTTTTGATGACGCTTATAGAAAATTTAAAAGACAATGTGACAGAAACCTTATCGTGACAGAAGCTAGAGCTAGACAAAATCACGAAACAGAGACTGAAAAGAGAAAAAAAGAAAAGATTGCAACT
>JAPHUJ010000348.1 GCA_026193735.1 Sulfurovum sp. | reverse complement strand
TTAGATCAAGATCACTGACGATAACGCGATCGTGATATAGTCCTAAACGCCGTTCAACAGGTCTGCGAACCAACTGCTCAGAACGTTGTGCAATAGGTTTGACGACCTCTAGGTAACGCTTGACATGTGCCTCCCAGGAATAGTGCTGACGCACCCCCTCGATCCCATGCTCCTTAAAACGACGCCAAAGCACTTTTTCGTCAAACAATCTCTTCAGGGTATCAGAGATCGTCGAAGGTTCCAGCGGGTCGATCAGAAAACCGTTTTGGCAATTGCCGATGATGTCCCGTGGTCCACCGTCTTCTGTCGCAACGATGGGCAGACCGGAAGCGGCCGCTTCGATCAGGGTCAGACCAAAAGGTTCAGTAAGTGCCGGATTCACGAACACACCTCCCGAAGCTGCTGCGATACGATAGATCATTGCGACTTCATCACGCCGATGATGTTTTGGCATCGCGACCTTCCCGTAAAGGTCATAGCGGTCGATCATCACCAGTAGTTCATGAAAAACTTCCCGGGCACCCTCGTCAAGATCATCGATGTCATCACGGTTACCAGCGATGATCAGCAGGTTCGTCGATGCTTGCAGTTCTGGCGATGTCCCATATGCTTCGATCAGGGCAGTAATGTTCTTGCGCCTGTCGGGTCGTGAGAGTGCGAGTATGATAGGCTTGTCAGGTTCTTTCAATGTTCGGACCATCACATGGTAGAGCGGATCGTCAAGTTCTTGGCCGGTAGGCGGCATGAACTTCTTCAGATCAGTACCAGGAGGGATGACACGCATCTGTTCAGGCTGATAATGATCATAAAGTTCGTATTGTTCTTCGATCTCCTGATGGGTACTGGTGATGACACGCTCAGCAAACGCCAGAGTCGTTTCTTCCGCTTCGATACGACGTGCCAGATTGTAGCGCTCTTCTACTTCACTGCCAGTCAGTCCACAGGCCAAAAGACGGCTGCGTTTTACCCGGCCTAGGGAGTGGCCCGTATGGATGAGTGGTATTCCCAGTAGACTGGATATATGTGCTCCGACATAGCCCGCATCCGCATAATGGCTATGGATGATGTCAGGCAATCGCTCTTCTTCTTTAAGAGCCTCGGCAAGATTGTCCGCAAAACTGTCAAGATGATCCCATAACTGTTCTTTTGGGATATATTCGTCTGGACCGGCATTGATGCGAACGATTTGAAGAGTATCTGAAAGTGTCTCGACAGTTTTGGCGTAATCCTCCGAAACAGATGTGTCTATTATTTGTCGGGTGATCAGGTCTACACGTCCAACATCATCATGGCAGCTTAAAGCCCGGGCAAGTTCAAGTACATAAAGTGTCTGTCCTCCGGTATCGGCATCACGTCCAAGTTCCAGATCATCTCCTCTGATCAGACCGTGAATGCTTAATAAAATGATATAAAGTCCATCAGTATGAGTATTCACAACTTGATCTCCTTTGTTGAATGATATGGTGTATTGAACTACCATATACTAATCAAGCTTAGATTTCAATAAGTAATAAACCATATCAAATTTAAAATATGGACTAGATCTTGTTTGCTCACTTATATGAAAAACATGACTTAATGAAAAAAAAAGGGCGGCTGAATCATAGTTTTTTGATTATAGTGGAGTAAGTAATCATAATGGGTTTTGCTTTGAGACTTTTACTAATTCTCTGATGATGATATTATGGCTGAATGTTAAATATAACCGTTATAGTATAGACCCTACTTTTAAAATAAAGTATCATTTACACTGTCAAGATCTTTTAAAGACGGTGGTTCTTTATGTTCGTCCATATAGTCTTGCAAACGTCCATCTTCCGCCATGTTTTTAGCCCATTTTTTTAGACTATTACGCTGTTTTTCATATTTCATGTATGGTACAGACATCCCGCAACTATTTTCAACAGCATACACATCAAATACAAATAGCTGTCTAATACAGGAACCATCAACACCAAAATGACTCAAATATCCTTCAAATCTCTCATCATCCTTCTCTATGGGTTCTGCCGTACAAAATACTCTTGTGATATTGGCTGCTCCTTCAAAGGCATTAAATACCAAAGTAAACTCTCCACCTGCCATGGCATCTCTATAGGTTCTGTTACCAGAGCCTGGAAAATCAAGGTAGAGTAAGGTAAGCTTGTCAAGTACCCTAATTGCATCATATCCTTTGGGAGAAAGATTTACCTCTTTGCCACTGCAACTTGCTATATAAAAAAGTTTTTGCTGTTTGATAAAATCTATATCTTTGCTGGTGAGTGCTTTATATTGTTTACCCATGATATATCCATACTTTAAAAATGTTAACTACTGTGCTATTAGATCAAGCGTATCATAAAACTCTTCTGGTTCTTGATACCCATAAAACTTTGCATCTTTTATCTCTTTACCATCTGAACCGATAAATACAAAACCGGGAGGTCCAAAAACTTGGAACATTTGTTTAAGTTCTTCTATCTTCTTATCTGTTTTATCGCTCATATTGACACTCACTGCCACATACTTTTTTTTGAGTTTTTCTTGTACGCTTTTGTCTTTAAATGTCGTATCTCTTAAGTGTTTACATACGGGACAAGTGTTGGTATGGAAAAAGAGTATCATTGTTTTATTCTCATCCATTGCTTCTCTTCTTTTGATGTCATACGCTGTAATGTTAGCTATTTCCTCAAAAGGCAATTCACCAGACAGTTTTACTTTGTCTTTTCCTGCCATAACGGTGGTTTTAGGAAGCGGATGGTAGATGTCATTTTCTCCATACCCGGCACCTACAAGAAGTATGGTACCCCATATAAGTAACACAGTAGCAGTAGCTTTTTGGAGTTTTTGCCATCCGTTACTTTCGACAGAAAGTGCTTGTGTTGCACCAAGGTAGATGCTGATACCCACAGCATACACACCCCAAAGAAGAAGTGTATTGACCAGTTCTAAAGTAGAAAATATCTCTATGGCAACACCAAGAAGCAAAACGCCAAAGAAATACTTCACTGTGTCCATCCATTCCCCTGCTTTAGGAATGAGATACCCTGCACCAAACCCAAGTAAGATCAAAGGTACACCCATACCAAGGGCTAAAAAGAACATGGTGAATGCACCAAGTGTTGCATCATTTGTAGCAATGGCTACAGATAAAAACGAGATAAGCACAGGTGATACACAAGCACCGAGTATAAGTGCAGAGATCATCCCAAGCAAAAATACCATGCCGATGTTGCCACCTTTAATATCTTGAGACTGAGCATTGATCTTTGACTGTATAAAAGACGGTAATTGGATAGTAAAAAGTCCAAACATAGAAAGAGCCATCAGGACAAAAACTATAGTTATCGCACCTATAGCCCACACATTTTGAAAATAAGACTGTAACTGTTCACC
>JAPHUJ010000329.1 GCA_026193735.1 Sulfurovum sp. | reverse complement strand
TAGCACCAAAAACTACAGCTAGAGCAGCTTGGTTTGGAAAACAAAAGCTAAGAGACCATGAAGATGCGCATGATGTTATAACATTTAAGGATGCTGATGGTAATTCATGGGATAATAATGATGATGCAGGTGTACATAAAGGGCTTAGCTATGCGAATTTTGTTGCAGCTGGAGAAGATCCAAACCATGACATGTTTTTAGCAGATGTAAATACAAAAGCTGTAGACAATCTAGACTTTACATTAAGTGCTTTAACAGTGCCTGGCGTAGTGACCGATATTGTGGCTGAAGCACACTATAGGGTAGCGCTTGATAATGGATGGGCAGTGAGACCAGGTATAAGATATTTTGCTCAAATGGATGATGGTGGAGGAGATGTTGCTGCAGTTACAAACAGTAACCTTTCTGGTAAGACAGATTCTCTTATAGGTGCTGGTTATGATTTAAGTACAGCAAATTCACTAGATAGTAGTCTTTTTGCAGCCAGAGTTGACCTTGAAATGCCAAACAAAAAAGGTTTCTTTAGACTAGGGTATTCAAAAGTTGCAGATGAAGCAGATATCGTTGCTCCATGGAGAGGATTTCCTACAGGTGGATTTACAAGAGCAATGGCACAGTATAACTGGGTTGCAAATACTGAAACTTTTATGGCAAGAGCTGTGTATAAGTTCAACTCAACTTGGAAAGCAAGTTTAAGATATGCAATACAGGATTTTGATGATGCAAAAACATATGTACAGGCAGACAGTAACATCTGGCACCTAGATACATGGACGAATATCACAAAAAGACTTCAAATGAGAACACGTATAGGTTTGGTTGATGCTGATCCAGGATCAACAGGTAAAGCAGATGTGTCTTATAATGAATATCGTTTAGAGTTTAACTACCTTTTCTAGGATAAAGATATGAAAAGCATGATGGTGTTTTGTTTGTCATTTTTGACTCTACAGGCGTATGAATATCACTTAAAGCCTGTGGAACTTGCCAAAGATGTTTACTGTTTTTTTGGAGCACCTGAAAACATAAGCAAAGAAAATGGTGGCAACATGGTCAACACATGCTTTGTAAAAACAAAAGAGGGCTTTGTCGTTATCGACAGCGGTCCTACTTTTGGTTATGCACAACAGGCGTATACTCAAATGCAAGAGATCGCAAAACTCCCTGTAAAATTTGTCATCAATACACATGATCATGATGACCATTGGTTGGGCAATAGTTTTTATAAAAGCAAAGGCGCTTTGTTGATGGGTCCAAAGACCTATGAACAAAATGTCATACCAGGAATGACTACACGCATGGCAAAGAGTGTAGGCAAAGAGATTTACGCGGGTACTGAAGTAGTAAAACTCGATAGAGTAGTTGATCAATATTATGATTTTACCATAGGTGGTACTGCATTTGCCATAAAACAATTGGTAGACAAAGCACACACAAAAGGCGATCTTATTGTCTATTTACCTCAAAAAAAGGTACTTTTTGTAGGAGATCTGGTCTTTAATGATAGGTTGAGTTCTTTGCGTGACGGCTCCATCATTGGTTCACTTAAAGCTTTGGATCTTATAGATAGCATGCATGCTGAAGTCATAGTAGGCGGGCATGGTTATGCAACAGACTCCAATGCTACACAGGTATTTAAAAGATATCTCATTGAGATGAAAAAGCAAATTTTAGAGGCTTTATCGGATGATGTGGGTATCGATGAAATTACCAAACGTGTGGTGATGCCGGAGTATAAGCACATGAAGCTTTATGATGTGCTTCATCGTCGTAATGTTTTTGATGCATACAGTGAATTAGAAATGTATAGCGAGGATGAAGAGTGAAATTAGTGTTATCGGTTTTTTTGTGTGCAAGTCTGCTTTTTGGAGTAGAAGGGCAAGAAGTTTATGAAAAAAAATGTGCTTCATGCCATCAAGGCTTTATCTCTATGTCTAAGTTAAAAGAGAATTTTTTAGATCATAACAATACACTGCTTAAACTGACTGCACCCACGCTAAACCAACTCTCTTACCGACTAAAGCAGCGTATCGGTGATCCTAAAGGTGATAATGACATACACCGCATGGAAGTGGCAGCCTTCATCAGTGAGTATGTGTTCAACCCAGATAGAGAGAAGAGTCTCTGTCTAGATGATGTGATGCAGCATTTTAAAACCATGCCCAGTTTAAAGGGAAAGGTTACAGAAGATGAATTGGAAGAAGTGAGTACATTTATTTATGATTTTGATACGAAGGTGATCAAAGAAAAAAGTGTGAAGTACGAAGGTTTTGACAAAGCATTGGAAAAGGCAGAAAAAGAAAACAAGATCATAATGATCAAAGTCATGACAAAAGAATGCCATTTCTGTAGAAAAATGGATGCAGAAGTAATGATAGAGGAAGAGGTGATTCAGGTTTTAGAAAAAGACTTTGTTCCTGTTGAAGTAGATATCTCTACTACAAAACTCCCCTTGGGATTAAAGGCTTATTTGACACCAAGCTTTATTTTTATTGATAAAAAAGGTAGAGTAATAAACAACATTCCAGGTTCATGGAACAAAGAAGATTTTCTTGATATCCTCAAGGAAGCAAAAGATAAAATCCAACTAAAAAGGTAAAGAAATGAAACAGATAGTGATGGCATTTGTATTATTGTTCAGTATGGGCTTTGCAGAAACAGAGTTCGCTGAACCCAAACCTTCGATTGATAACCCGAGGAAAATAGTTTTTTCCATCGTCTCCGGTGATAAAAAAGAGATAAACCACGTGTTAAGTTCTGTGAATAATGTGATGAAATTTTATAGACCTGAAAATACAGAGATTGTGGTAGTTGCATATTCTCAAGGTATACATACTTTATTGAAAAAATGGGATACGGATATCCGTAAGCGTGTTGAAGCTTTGATGACCTATGATGTCGTGTTTATCGCTTGCGGCAATACGATGCGTACACTCAAGATAGAAAAAAAAGATCTACTTGATGATGTTGAGATAGTCACAGCAGGGATCGTAGAGATCATTGAAAAACAATTACAGGGGTATACTTATATACGACCATAGATAGTTATTTTACATATAATTTACACAAAATTGGTATATTACTATATAAAATAATAAGGATGATTTGATGAAAAAATTGATACTGATATTTGTATTGATATTAACCTATGGAACTGCTTTTGCCAATGATGACATTCTACTTTATAAAGTAGAGAATAAAGATTTAAAAGTAAGTGCACAGTCCATTGCAGATGGTTTAACAGCAAATGGATATATGGTAGCTAAAAACCAAGATATGAACGGTCCATACAAAAAACAGTTTGGTACAACTACCTTTCAAAGCTATAGCCTTATGTCAGTCTACCACCCTGAAACATCTGTGGGATTAGTACCTAAATATGCCGAAAGTGGTATTTTTACACCCTTTTCTATTACAGTCTATCAACATCAAGGTGATGATGCCCTTTACATAGCATTTTTAACGGCTAAAGCGCAAGAAAATATTATAAAAAAGAAAGATCCTTTGTTCTCTGATCTGGAGGCACTCAATAAAAAAACTATAATGAGCATACTCCCTACAGCGGTTGAAACATCCTTAGGTTATGAAAATGTAAAAACAGATAAGCCATTGTATACAAAGTATTCTTTTGATGTTGATGATGATGAAGCTGTGGAAGCCATGGGTGATCTTATGATGATGATGCAGAACGGTATGAAACCAAGTGGTTTTGTTGTGGCGAATTATATTGACTTTAATGCTGTACTCAAAGAGGAGAAGAGAGAAGACTATCTGTTTTATGATGCTTATTCTCTTTGTAAGTTGAAAATTATTTACGAACTTTCTAAAACAAAGCCTGAGGCAGGTGCTTTTGCACCTTGTACTATGGTGATCTATCATAAAAAAGGAAGTAATAAAACAGAGATAGTCTCTTTAAATATAGACAATCTTACTTCAACACTAGCCATTGATGACAAAAAATTGTTAGCAATGTTAGAAAAAGCACAATCAGATATGCAGAATATTATAGAAGAATCTGCAGAATAAAAATAAAATAAAATAAAAGGAAAATTAAAAATGAATATGTTTATTAAAGGAATGCTTTGTGCATTATTGGTAGTTACTGGAGTGATGGCAAAAGAAATAGTAAATGTCGCACCTAAGGAACCTACTATTATTAAGAACGCTACGGCTGATATTGAAATATTTACTTCAGAAAATGCAGATGGGAAAATCACTCCGGCAAGTATAGAAAAGGCATTTAAAGAAGCAGGGTTTATTATCTCTGCTAACAGAGATATGAATGGACCTTTTGTTAAACAGTTTAAAGAGTCAAGTTTTGATATCTATAATCTTTTTACATTTTATAAACAAGATACAGTCCTGGAGCTGGTTAAGAAATATCCGAATATAGGTCTTTTTGCTCCTATGAGTATGTCTATTTATACAAAAAAAGGTGAAAAAACCATTTCAGTCTCTTCTTTAACGGCGGAAGCAATGGCTAAAATTATAAAAGCACCCATTGATGATAAAACTTTACATGACTTAAGAACACTTGTAAAACAAACGTTAAAAAAAGCGATGCCAAATGGTTCATTTGACGAGTTACCTTATGGGATACAAGAAGCAAAAGCTGAGCTTGTAACTAGTTTTAGCATGGAAATGGATGCAGATGAGTGGGAAGATCAGTTAGAAGAATTTAAGATGGGCTTTGAAGGTGAGCTCGCACCTAATGGATTTGTCATTGCTGGGCATAATAATCTAGGTGATGATTTTGACGAATCAAACTATGAAGCATTTGATTTTTATGAAGTGTATTCTATTTGTAAACTACCGGTAATATATACCATTGCCAAAACAAGACCGGAAGCAGGAGCATATGCACCATGTTCACTCTATCTTAGTAAAAAGAAAAATGAGGACATGATGCAAATAGGCTTTCCTTCTGTATATAATTGGATGAGTTCTATGGCCATTGATAACAAAGAAGATATGGAAGTTTTGGAAGCAGCACAAGCAGGAATGAAAAAGATATTAACAGGTCTTACGCAGTAAGGTATAAGATACACACTTTTTTTAAGTGGCACGGTACGTTATATTATTGATAGTATAGTGGTAACGTACTTGTGACAAAATTCTGAAAGACACTTTCACTTCGTATTATCAAATTGAAATACAGTTCCTTTTTCATAATCCTCAACTAAAATTTTAAAACATTCTGCAATCTCTTTTATTGTTTCTATATTTGGCTCAATTTAGATTTCATTTGATCTAATGCAAGATGGATGAATTCTTTTCTGAATCTCTTCAACATGTATATGCGTATTTTAAGTTCACTAGCTATTAGAGTATAGTTTTAATGTATATGATATAATGTATTATTTTATGGAGAATAACTATGATTTTACAAATGAAATGGCGCTACGGTATCCTGTTGGTGCTTTTGTTTTGCACTACATCTTTTATTGAAGCCAAAGTGAAAACACTACCTGTAGAAGATCAAAATAGCACTTTCGAAAATCTCAATACCGAGAAACCTGATTCCAAGAGCATTATTGGAGCCATAGAAAATGTTCGTCTAGTACCACCCAATATAGTACTTAAAGCGCGTATTGACACAGGTGCCAAGACAACATCTATTGATGCCCAAAATATTACACCTTTTGAGCGTGATGGCAAAGAATGGGTACGATTTGATCTGTTGGTGGGAGAAAAGAAATATGACATAGAGAGAAAAGTTATTAAAACGATTCTAATTAAGCGCCACGGGGACGATAGCCAAAGGCGTTATGTGGTAAAAATGCGTATAGTGATCGGTGATGTTTCACAGCTTATCTCTGTCAATTTAAATGATCGAGAATCATATCAATATCCAGTGCTGATAGGACGTAATTTTCTGCGTGATTATTTTATCGTAGATGTGGGAAAGAAGTTTCAGGTAAAACCTATGGCATTACCTAAATAAAAAGTGAGTTTCATTAGCTACTACCTCTGGATAGTAGCTGCGCCTCATTTATACTTTATATAAAATATATTAAAACACCTTATAACCATCCCTAAGATATACTACGTTAATTATTTGTCTAAGGATTTTTATGGAATTACAAGATACGATATGTTTAGGTGTAGCAGGGAATTTTGCGCATCATTTAGAACAAGCAGGCGAACTTAAAGATTTTGAAAATGTCATTACTGCTGAAGCCGATGCACCCAAAGGAATCTTTCCTTTTTATCTGCCTGGGTCAGCCTCTTTTTTAGGTTTGTACTCTATAGGTACAGATACGCTCAATCTTCCTGACTATGAAGCCAATGCACAAGTTGAACCCGAAATAGCTGTGCTTTTTGATATTATTTATAATGATGACAAAGACGTCACTGATCTGATCGCTCAAAAGTTTACTACTTTTAATGACTGTACCATTCGTAAAGAAGGTGCAAAAAAGATTTCAGAGAAAAAGTCCTGGGGCATAAACTCTAAGGGTATAGGTGACAAATGGATAGCTATTGATAAATTTGAAGAGGGCGGCGTAATGGATAACTATCATCTATGCTCTTTTGTAAAGCGTGAAGGGGTCATACACCCTTATGGCGTAGATGCACCACTCCTTGGTTACTCTTACTTTTACACTAAGCTTAAAACGTGGCTTATAGACAAGATGAACACCCAGGAAGATTTTGGACCGCTTGAAAATATCGCTGCACATCTCAAAGCAACACATTATCCAAAGCAGGCACTTATTTCCATAGGTGCAACAGAATATGCAGAGTTTGGCGAAAACAATTATTTAAAAAGTGGTGATGAAGTATATGTTATTGCTTATGATAAAAATATCGATGATGTTGGTTTTGATACATCAGATACCAAAGTGATACTGCACCAAAAAGTGCAGTAAGCTAGTGCATGTTTTTCTTGATATCTGTGATAAACTCAGTGATATCATCATGCAGTGTCTGTAGATCTTCTTCATGTTCTACTTCATCTGCCAATATCTGTGAGACGATATCGTAAGTGACTACATCTTTATGACGGGTCATTTCTACTATGTGTGAATAGACAGAGATAGCACACTGTTCACCTTTAATAGAATCTTCAAGTATGCTCACCACATCAAAATCTTTTGGTTCTTCATAGCCACAGTTTGTATGGGTAAACCACTCTTGAGGATGAAGCAGAGGGGTTCCTCCCAATTGTAAAATCCTGTCTGCTACCATATTTGCATGTCTGAGTTCATCGGCAGCATGTTGTGTTAGTTCTGCTATGGCTGCATCTTTCATGATGCCTTTGATGACCTTAGCTTCTATAAAATATTGATAGTAGGCCAACCATTCGTCAGCATACGCTTTATTGAGTACCGAAATGATCTCATTGATCTCAATTCCTTTAATGATCGAGTTTCCTCTTCGTGCCATGATTTATCCTTTTTAATAAGATGCAGAAAATTATTTTTTCTTTAATTTAGTATAGTCTTATAAAACTTAAAGGAAAATAATTATCGTTTATAAAAGAGACAGGATGGGAAATCATTGAACTATATATAGAATGTAAAGGATTGGAAGTTGTGGGCAAAGCCCACGGAATAAGAAGGTTTAGCTTTTAAACCAGTTTTTTACTCTATCAAATGCAGAATCAAAAGTGCTTTTATGAGGACGACTCTCTACACCATAACTTTCCTGGAGTTTTTCGAGTAATTCTTTTTGTTCTTCGTTTATTTTCTTAGGGAGTATCATTTGAACTTGAGCAATAAGACGACCTTTACGTCCTCCATGTACATCAACAACACCTTCACCATCGAAGATAAATTGTTCTTTATCTTTCGTACTTTGTTTAAGTTCAAGTTCCAATTCGCCATCCAATGCAGGTATGGAGATGGTTTCCCCTAGTATGGCTTGTGTGAAGAACACAGGTACTTCTATATAGATATCATTTCCATTACGAATGAAGTTTTCATCTTCTTCGACAATGAATGTTAGGTAGAGGTCACCACGTTGTCCGTTCTTGGCTTCATTTCCATACCCCTGTGCTCTAAGACGGTTACCTGAGTCTACCCCGGCAGGAATGTTTACAGTCACTGTATCCTCTTCTATATGGTAGCCTTTACCACTACAGTTTCCGCACTCTTCTTTAATGCTTTGGCCCTGACCATGACATTTTGGACAAGTTTGTGCGAACTGCATAGGCCCTTGTCTCATAAGTACTTGACCTTGACCTTGACAGTAGTCACAAGTTTCTAATTTTGCATTTTTTGCACCTGTACCTTTACAGTCACTACAAGGTGTTTTATATCGAATGTCTATTTTCTTTTCGCAGCCAAAGACTGCCTCATGGAAAGCCAATGGAAGTTCTATCTCAAAGTCCAGTGCATATTTTTGGCTTGGGTCTCTGCGTGTTTGACCAAATCCTCCGCCAAATCCACCACCTGAACCACCAAACATAGAGTTGAACATATCCATGATGTCATCCATATTGGAGCCGCCAAAGCCGCCACGAGAGCCACCTTGTCCTTCAAGCCCGGCTTTACCATAACGGTCATAGATAGCTCTTT
>JAPHUJ010000247.1 GCA_026193735.1 Sulfurovum sp. | reverse complement strand
ATTTCATAAACTTCTGGTACCGTACCAAAAATATTCTTCTGCTTTTTTGCACTGTAAAGATCACTGAATTCACCCATAGGTGAGGAGGGGGTGATAGGATAAATAGAGATTACTTCATTGATCTTGTGGGCTACCAGCGCAACAGCTTCATTGCCATCGACAGTAATTGTTGAATGGTCTGTCATAATGATATTCCTTTATTCAATTGTTGAAAAAATTCATATAATATATTGCACTTTAAAAGAATTACAATATAAACACATTAAGTATTATTTTTAGAGATGACCTTTCTTGGTCATTTTAATATTGTAGCACTTATCCCTAAAATATATGACATAGTTACGATGAATGTTTTATGTTATAATCAAAAAATCTGATGATAAGGAATAGATACGTTATGTCATCAAAAAGATATTTTAGAATTGTCACATACATTTAAAAGTGATGTGAAAATAGGATTAATATGCCAATAAAATCAAAACTTGGGTTAAAAGAGTTGATCGCTATTGCTATAGGAGGCATGGTTGGTGGAGGAATCTTTACAATCTTGGGTATCTCAGTTTCTATGGCAGGAACTTTGGCGCCTTTTGCCATCGCTTTGGGTGGGCTAATAGCCTGGTTTGCTGCGTATTCCTATGTAAAACTGGGGGTTTACTATAAAGATGAAGGAGCGACCTATGCTTTTTTTAAGCGTACCTATCCTGATTCACCTTTAGCGGCCTCTTTTATAGGCTGGTATACTATATTTGGATACATCAGTACTTTAGCACTTTATGCCTATACTTTTTCTTCTTATGTTATAAGTGGATTTGACTTTGTCGAAGATGAAGCTGTTCGTAAACTAGTCGCGATCATTATTATTATATTATTTGTAATGGTTAATCTGTGGAGTGTCAAAGGTATGGGAAAAATTGAAGACATTATGGTTTATGTAAAATTAACTATACTCTTTATCATTTCGATTGCACTTATTTATTTTGGAAAAGTTGATTTTCATACCTTTACTACGATGATGGCTCACGACATAAAAGCCACACCTGTTATGAGTATATTGATCGTTGCTTCTGTTACATTTGTAGCGTATGAAGGATTTCAGCTTGTCATCAATGCAGTTAATGAGATGGACAACCCGGAAAAGAACATCCCTAGAGCTATTTACTCAGCCATAGTGCTTGTTGCACTGATTTATTTTCTCATCGCATTGAGTGCCGTGTTTGCCATACCAACTGAAGAGCTCATACGGAACAAAGAGTCAGCTTTAGCTTCTGGAGCACAACATATTATGGGAAATTTAGGGCGTAATCTTGTCATATTTGGTGCTGTACTTGCTACAAGTAGTGCTATTAATGGTACACTTTTTGGTTCCTCTCGTCAAATGGCACGTATTGCAGAAGATGGATATTTGCCACATATTATCTCTCTGCATATAAATCACATACCAAAAATTGCTATCATCACTATGGCAATGGTGTCCAGTCTACTCATAGTTGTGGGCGGCTTACAGCTAATTTTAGAGTTTGGCAGTATTACATTTTTGTTGGTGTCTCTGTTAATGTCTATTTCAAACTTTAAAATGCGCAAACAGACTCATGCCTCAACAGCTATTACCTTATTCTCTATTTTGGGACTATCTGTTGGGACTATACTTATCTTTTACTATGAATGGACTAGCAATCCAGAACAGTTGCTTTTTATTACTGTATTGTA
The DNA here is from genome assembly GCA_026193735.1 of Sulfurovum sp. GTDB lineage: Bacteria > Campylobacterota > Campylobacteria > Campylobacterales > Sulfurovaceae > Sulfurovum. Next base: position 2,048 of record JAPHUJ010000247.1, on the reverse strand, counting down.
TGCCGTACTTACTTTGGGAGCCTGGGGCTATGCGCATGTAAAAAAAATACAATTCAAATAGTCATGTGTTCACTAATTTAAAGTATAATAAAAAAAGGATTTGCAATGTGGAACTACAAACTGGATATAAAAACCTCAGAGGAATTACTGAAAAAATTAGCTAAATATTCTACAGTAGCAGGTATATTGTTTATCATACTAGGGCTTATTGGTATCTTTATCCCTACTTTTATGACACTTACTACGGTTCTTTTTGTCTCATTTCTCCTACTTTTTGCAGGTATTTCACTTGCAACACTTACATGGATGAGTAACCGTGAAGATTGGATGGGATGGCTTAAAAGTTTTATCTTGATATTTGTATCTATATATATGATCTTCTCTCCTATGGGAGGTGTTGCAACAGTAGGACTGCTTTTAACTATGTACTTTTTTATGGATGCATTTGCAAACTTTGGTCTTGCGATGAGTGCACGAAATACACACTCAAACAAGACATGGTGGATGTGGTTAATTAATGCCGTTGCGTCATTTATTTTAGGAGTTATCATGATAATGGGCTGGCCATTTTCTTCACTTTATCTTGTAGGTATCGTTGTGGGAATCAGCCTCTTTATAGATGGATGGGTATTACTTATGGGTGGTAAAATACTTAAAGACATAGACAAAAATAATCTCTAAACCTGGCTATACCTTGGAATTAAATTGAGGTAAATGCTTGTCTTTATTTTTTAGCGATCATACTATATTAAAAAAGGTTTTAAGCATGAAAAAAATATTTATCATTTGTAGTGCAGTATTCGTATTGTTTAATGGTTGTTCTGATAACAAAGAGAATAACGGAAAATTTTATGGAAATGTTGATGTAAGAACAGTCTCTTTGGCATTCCAGGTTTCAGGCAAAATTGACAGTATTCCTTTTGAAGAAGGGCAGAAGGTTAAAAAAGGTGATGTTCTTGCTACGCTTGATAATGCCCTTTATAAAGAGTATCTAAAACAAATAGAAGCACAAATCGATATCCAAAAAGCGCAAATTCAAAAGCTTGAAAAAGGCTATAGAAAAGAGGAAATAGAAAAAGCAAGAGCTACTATGGAACAAAAGAAAGTCTTGATGGAAAATGCAGAAAGTACATTTAGGAGATATGAAAAACTTTTAACAACAAGATCAACGTCGGAGGAGCAGTATGATACTGCAAGAACAGCTTATGAAAGTGCTAAAGCGCTTTATGCATACGCAAAAAACAGTTTGGATCTTTTGGAAAATGGGTATGAAAAAGAAGATATCCTGAGTGCGAAAGCTCAGCTAAGTGCTTTAGAATCACAAAAAAATCAACATCAAATACATTTGAATGACACAAAGCTTTATGCACCCTCGGATGGTATGATACTCACAAGAGTTCAGGAAGTAGGCTCAATAGTTAATGCTTCCCAAATAGTGGTTGAGATGGCAAAAGAGGATAAATATTGGATAAGATCTTATATGTCTGAAAAATATTTGGGACTGATCAAGCCGGGTATGAAAGCTTTGATATATACAGATAACAATAAAGATAAAGTGTATCAGGGAGAAGTCAGTTTTGTATCGCCATTGGCTGAATTTACACCTAAAAGCGTACAGACTGAAGATTTGAGAACTGATTTGGTCTACAGGTTCAGAATCGTTTTAAATTCATACGATGATATGATAAAACAAGGTATGCCTGTAACCATAAAATTTCCAAATTTAAAAACAGATACAAAATAAAGTAACTTGAATGTCTTTAGTCTCTGCTAAAAATATCACAAAATCTTTTAATGAATTACCGGCAATAGATAGCATAGACTTAAACGTTTTTAATGGCAAGATCACAGGGCTTGTCGGACCTGATGGAGCAGGAAAAACAACGCTCATTAGGTTAATGACCGGTTTATTGGTTCAAGATGGTGGAACCCTTAATGTTTTGGGTAATGATATGCCGAAAAACACCTATGAGGTACAGTCTCTTATCGGGTATATGCCACAAAAATTTGGCTTGTATGAAGATTTGAGCGTAGAAGAAAATCTTAAT